>CACZOQ010000027.1 GCA_902782835.1 uncultured Erysipelotrichaceae bacterium
AAAATACACCTCCTTTCGGAAGTGTATTTTAACACATTTTTATTGAACTGTTTTTTTATTGATGTCTACTCTAAGGGATGCAGTTCACTAATCTTCTGTTTTTTTATGATCCAATACAATAAGGATAATCTATATCATCGATCACTACCGTTATCATTTCATTTGAAGGATATTCTCCTTTAACTCTTACATGTAAATAATTACCAGTATGACCATAACTATAACCATCATGAGACTCTTCCATTAATACTTCAACCTTTTGAGTAAAAAAATGTTTCATATAGGAAACCTCTAAATCTTTAGAAACTTCAATCAATCTCCTAGCACGATCTTTAATAGTGGAACCATCAAGTTTACCTTCCATTCTAGAAGAAGCAGTTCCCCTTCTCTCACTATAAGGAAAAACATGTAATTTACTAAATCCAATTCTCTCACAAGTATGGATTGTTTCTTGGAATAAATCCTCACTTTCTCCAGGGAATCCAACAATAACATCAGTACTAATAGAAATTAAAGGACGAATCCTGCGAATTTCAGATATCTTTTCTTCAAAATAAGCTAGATCATATTTACGATTCATAGCTTTTAGTATTTCATTACTTCCAGCTTGAATCGGAATATGTAGATGATCGACTAAAATGGAAGAATTTTTTAAAATGTCTAATACTTCTTCATTCAATTCTGTACATTCTATAGAAGAAATTCGTAATCGTAATAATCCTTTAATTTGAACTAATCGATTTAATAAATGAGAAAAACTAGTATCTAAATCAACTCCATAACTTCCTGTATGAATACCCGTTAAAACAATTTCTTTATAACCATTTTGTACTAAAGAAGTAATTTCTTCTACTACCGTATCTTCATTTTTACTACGACATTTTCCTCGTACAAAAGGAATGATACAGTAACTACAAAAATTATCACAACCATCTTGAATTTTTACAAAAGCACGAGTTCTACCAGGGAAATCAGAAATATACATATCTTCAAATTCCCTTAGACGTCCCCTATATTGTCTAGTTAAAACTTCTTTCTTTTCAAAATACTCATCTAATAATTCAACAATTTTGCTCTTATCCTTATTACCAATTACAATATCTAATCCATCTTCATGATAATCTGGATTTGCTGCAATAAAACATCCCATCGCAACCACACATGCATGAGGATTTCTTTTGATTGCTTGTCGAATCATCTTACGAGACTTCGCATCACTTTGATTCGTAACCGTACACGTATTAATAATATAAACATCACAAATATCATCAAAATCACGAATCTCATATCCAGCTTTTTTTAACAAATTCATTACAAATTCGGACTCATAAGTATTGACTTTACAACCTAACGTTAAGACTCCAACACTTCTCATAGGCACCTCTCCAAACTGTTCAAATTATATCACATAATTAACAAAAAAGAAAGATAACTCTTTCTAATTTGTATCAATCACGTAAGGGTTATTTCTACTACCGTCGCCTGAAGTAAAACCAATACCCGGTTTTAAAGCGATAACAGGTTTCAAACCATAGTCAGGCTTTCCACCATTCGTAGAAGTAAGCCTAGCTCCAAAACCAGTTCCCGCAGAACTAAAAGAACCAACCTCTAATGCAGGACGATTAGAATATGATTCGGGTGTCATAAGCCAATAATAACCTTCATACCAAAATTGGTGCCACCCCAATATACTAAATTCAGGTGTACTTCCTAATGCAACTTTATATTTTAATCTAGCCTTATCATTAGATATGCTAAACTGATCGGTAACATTTGGACAATCTAAACTATCATAAGAAAAGCGAAAAGTTAATAAATCACTATTATGCCTAATACTTCCACCATCTGGATTCCAACCATTAAGATATTTTATAGAACGATCATTGCAAAAAACGATATCATCTAAATAATCTGAATAATCAAGCATGTATTTTTCATACCAAGCATCAACCCCTGTTTTAATCGGAGAATTTACAGAATTTACATCATCATTGAATAGCATTTCATTAATTGCATCCTCAATACCTAATCCATCCTCTAAATTAATATAATAAATAGTTCCACTAGAAAATAAGTAAAAAATATAAGAAAGAGTTGAGCATTCACCAGAGTCATTCCAACATGTATAATGATGGAAATTAATATCATTGATAGAGTCACTTGAAGCATAATTATAAATATCAACAGTATCGTCTAAAATATATTTGCCATTACTATAATGAAAACTATTACCAAACTTCTTTTTAGAAACATCAACATATGAAAAAGATTCTGATGAAGTATCCGTGACAAACCATAAAGAATTACATATATTATTCACGGCATTTTTACAAACATATTTATCTTTCATAGCTGAATAATATGAATACCAATCACTTCTAGAAATAGTAGTTGGATTTTCAATAGAGAAAGAACCATCACCATTATCAATAAAAGAGTCCCCAAAACTATAACTATGATTTACATCATTAATTTCTTCTCCATCAATAAGCATAATATAATATATAGTAGAACCATCAACAGTAGCAATATAATCTATACGGGGACTAGTATAAGAACTATTAGAAGAAAAAAAAGTATAATTTCCAACAAGATTAGAATAAGGTTTAGAAATACGAGTAGGATTAATCAAATTATACTTATTTGTAGTACTATTCCACGAAATTGAATTAGAATAATATATCGAGCCAGAAGGACTAGAGCTAAGTAACATTTGTTCCTTAGAATGATTTATTGATTGGGTTTCATAAGCTTTATTATACATATAGCCAACGTATGCAAGAGATTTTTCTGTTGTATTATACTTTAAAAAACCAATACTTTTAAGATTAGAACTTCTTCTTAATTCCAAAACATTAGCATTTTCAGAATCATTATAAGATTCAATGTAGTACAGAGAAGAACAAGTTGCATCAAGATTAGTTTTTTTACAAGTATACTTTCCAATCAAGTTAGAAGCAGTATCATAACCCCAAGTTGCTTGTTCTGTAGTTCCACTAAGTGTAAATACACTATCATCAGAATTATAGTTATAATCTGTTCCATACCAATAATTACTATTAAGATTTAAAGAAATGTTATCATAATAACCTTCATGGGAAAGATTAGAGCAAGTTTGTCCATTGGCTACACCACTATATAATAACTTAACCCCACCAGTATCCGTTGTTCGAAAAAGCCTCCAACAATGATTAGCAAAATAAACATACGTTTTATTTGTATAATTATGTGAACTCGTATTCTCATCCGCATACCAATAATAAATTTTTTTAGAAGGTTCTTCTGTAAAAGAATCATGATGGGCTCCAGAATATTCTCTAGCATCACCACCATTCATATATTCACATTGCAACACTTTATAAAGGGAATTACCTACCGTACAATTATACTTCTTAAGTAAAAGATCTCCAGAAATCATTAAATTAGTTTCAAAAACAGCATACCCTAATCCTATAAAACCAAGTAAAAAGAGTAAAGAAAGAAAAATGAATTTCTTCTTTTTACGATTTCGAAGTAAAAATTTTTTCTTACCTGTCTTCCTCATATTTTTTCCTCTATTCTAATATAAAGCATACCATAAAAAAGAAAGTATTTCTACTTTCTAATCCAATTTCTTTTGAAGTTCCCGTAAAGTCATCAGGAATTCATTCGTCTTTTTAATTTCAGCATCTAATTTTTCATAATCCGCTGTATTCTCTAATTCGATATCATTGTCACTCTCTTCTTTTTCAATACCAAAAATAGGAGAAATAATGGGGCTGTTTTTAAACCTTTTAACTTCTTTTGGAGCCTCTTTTGGTTCAAATGATTGAAAATCTTGCAATACAACTTTTTGTTTATTTTCTATAGATTCTTCTACTAATTCTTCTTCTGGGACCACATTTTCAATCACAAATGGTTCTTTGAAAGTAGTAGTATTTACTAAATCTTTCTTTTCTAATTCTTCTAAACTAATTGGTTCATTTCCTTCATCTGCATATTGTGTAAGTTCATTAGCAGCATACATATCTTTACTCTTTTTCACTAATTCTTCTAAGCTAATAATTGCATTTTCTTCTTGTTGTTCTTCATAATTGGTTAAAGCAATATTTTCAGGCTCTTCTTCTTGTTTCTGCAATTCTTCTGTAAGCTTCTTTAATTCTAATTGAGCAGTCGCTTGATCTGGTTCAATCGAAGTATACTCAAGTTCATCTTCAACCTTTTCAGGTTCCACATCTTGTAAAGAAGTCTCTTCTTCTTGCTGGATACTCAAAGGTTCTACAATCACTTCATCTCGAACAGGCGCTTCTAATGCAGCCTCTTCTACAGTAGCCTCTTCTTTTGGAGTTTCTTCAATTACCTCTAATACTGGTTCCTCATTGACTTCCGGTTCATCGACAATTCCTTCTTTTTCTTTAACCATCTCAACTAATTTATTTAATTCTTTCGTATTATGTCTTTGACGAAAACGAATATTATTCTTATCTACTAAATAAATGACAAAGCATAAAAAACACGCAAAACCAGTTATCGCATAAACAATTAATATATCCTTTGACGTTAAAAATTCAATTAAATCCTGCATTGCGTCCACCTCTATCTAAATTCAGTTTACCATATATTTAGGTTTTTAAGCTCAAAGAAAGAAGAGAAAAACTTCTCTTTGACAAAACAATTTACAATTTAAATCTTTTGTTCGATAATCAACATGCAAATACCTTAACTAAAAAAATGATATCATAAATTCAAACAGAATGATATGATTTTTTCAAAAAAAAAGAAAAAATTTTAAATCTTTCTTCTACTTTTTCTATGATATAATTCTAGGAATTGATTTTACAAAAACATCATTACGAATTTCAGACAATACATCAGTTGTTGGAGTATCTAAGTAAGAATCGTTTGGTTCTTCTAAAAAGCTTTGATATTGGTAAGATAATCCTTCCATAATATAATGAACCTCTTGCCAATTCTTATAAATAGTTTGATTATGAACCCTATATTCTTTCCGAGTTTGTACAACCAAACAGCCTCTTTCCCGATTTAAAAATACTCCTTTTTTCTTCTCACTAATTTTAGAAAAAGGAGAACACTCTAATAAA
>CACZOQ010000028.1 GCA_902782835.1 uncultured Erysipelotrichaceae bacterium
AAAAATTAGTGAAGAACGCAAGCAGATTTATTATAAAGTAAATACAGATTTAACGATTGAAACAGCAAAAAAAGCAAAGTCTGATGGGGTAAAGCAATTTATTTTTATGTCCAGCGCTATTGTTTACGGTGATAGCGCCAAAATAGGAAAGAAAAAAGTCATTGATTGTAATACTCCGGTGTCTCCTGCAAATTTTTATGGAGATAGTAAAGTTAAGGCAGAAGAAGGTTTACGACCTCTTTCAGATGGTGCCTTTAGAGTAGTTATTTTGAGACCGCCGATGATTTACGGAAAAGGGAGCAAGGGCAATTATCCGATTCTCTCTAAATTCGCGCAAAAGTACCCTGTGTTTCCGAAAATAAAAAATGAGAGATCAATGCTTTATATTGACAACTTGGCTGAATTTGTAAAGCTAATGATTGATAATGAAGAGGAAGGAACTTTTTTTCCGCAAAACGCTGAGTATACGTCAACCTCAGAGATGGTCAGAGAGATTGCGCAGGTGCATGGAAAAAAGGTGCGGCTTGTCAGAGGTACAACACTTCCGTTAAAGGTGTTAAGTCATTTGACCGGTCTTGTTAATAAAGCTTTCGGTAATCTATGCTATGAGAAAAGTTTGAGCGATTATAAAGTCGATTATAGAAAATATTCTCTTGCAGAGAGCATACGCTTAACGGAGAGTTGAAGATGCAGAAGCATATTCTTGTTATTTCACAGTATTTCTATCCCGAGCCTTTTCGTATTAACGATATGTGCCTTGAATGGGTGAAGCGCGGGTATAAAGTTACGGTTCTCACCGGTATTCCGAATTACCCACAGGGTGAGTTTTACGAAGGGTATAGTAAGAAGGAACGCCGTAACGAGAATTGGAACGGTGTGGAAATTATTCGTATCCCTTTGGTAGCCCGCGGTCATAGTTCTATAAGATTATTCCTGAATTATATTTCATTTGTCTGGTCGGGATGGAAATGGAAGAGAAAAACTAAGTTAAAGGCTGATTATGTATTCACCTTTGAGGTTTCTCCAATGACTCAGGCTTTGATTGGTGTATGGTATGCTAAGAAGTATAATGTACCCAATTACCTATATGTGCAAGACCTTTGGCCTGAGAATGTTGAGATAGTTACAGGAATAACCAATCCGATTGTCATCAAACCTATCAGTAAAATGGTGAATTATATTTATAAAAATTGCACTAAGATATTTGCTACTTCTCCGAGTTTTGTCGAAGAAATTAAGAAGCGTGTTGAAGACAAAGAAAAAGTGATATTTTTACCACAGTATGCCGAGGAATTTTATCAGCCGATGGAGCGCAAGCCTGTCGCGGAAATTCCCGGGAGCAGTAAGTTTAAGATAATATTCACCGGTAATATCGGCAAGGCTCAGGGACTTGATATTCTTCCAAAAGCCGCGGAGCTTCTCAAGGACGAAAATATTGAATTTGTGATTGTAGGAGACGGCAGATATCGCGAAGAATTTGAAAGGGAAATCCGAGAGCGTTGTGTAAACGATATGTTTATATTAATTGAACGGCAGCCTGCCGAGAGAATTCCCTCTTTGCTTGCAGCGTGTGACGCGGCGTTTTTATCGTTTATGAATACGCCTTTGTTCGAAAAGACAATCCCTGCTAAGCTCCAAAGCTATATGGCGTGCGGAATGCCGATTATTGCATCTGCTTCCGGCGAAACCGAGAGAATCATCCAAGAAGCCAAATGTGGTTATTGTTCGCCGATCGGAGATGAAAAAGCTCTTGCTCAGGTGATAATAAGAATACAAACGGATGCTGAGCTATCAAAAATGTCTGAAAACAGCATAAAATACTGTGATAATTACTTTAATAAGCAAATTATTATGGATGGACTGAATCAGTATTTTTATTGAAATAGAGGAAAAATAATGTCTGACACCACTGTTATTATACTAACAAAAAATGAAGAGAAAAACATTGAAGCGTGTATTCGATCGGCAAAGCCCATTGCCGAGCGCATTATTGTTGTTGATTCAGGAAGTACAGACAAAACAGTTGAGTTAGCCAAAAGATGCGGCGCGGAGGCGGTTTTTCATGAATGGTGCGGACATGCGGCACAATTTAATTGGGCACTTGATAACTGTGAGATAAAGACAGAATGGGTTTTTCGTTTGGATGCTGATGAGAGAATTTCGGAAGAACTTGCTGGTGAAATCAATAATAATATTTCTGAAAAGAACTCCAGTTGTATCAGTGGTTATGAAATGCGATGGCGTGTATATTTTATGAATAAGTGGATAAAACACGGCGGTACATATAAACCGTATTTTCTTCGTCTTTTTCGTTTTGGTAAAGGCAGAGTTGAAGAAAAACTGATGGATGAGCATATCATTGTTGATGGTACTATTGAAAAACTTAACGGCGACCTAATTCACTATGATTATAAGGGAATTGATGCGTGGCTTACAAAACACATCTGGTACAGTAATCTTGAATTGCAAATGTATAATAACCAAATGTCTATGACAGGCGGTAATGAAGAACAGAAGAAAAAGCGGGGATTCTATTATAGACTTCCGAAGTTCCTGAGAGCAAGACTTTACTTCTGGTATAGATATTATATCCAACTTGGTTTTCTTGATGGTAAGGAAGGAAAGATATTTTTCTACCTTCAGTCATATTGGTATCGTTTTTTAGTTGATTCAAAAATCTATGAGCAGGAAAAGAGCTAAAAACAATGAAAACAATTGCGGTTTTGTGCGGCAGGTATTTGCCGGGATATAAGGACGGTGGACCTGTCCGAACACTGATTAACCTTACTGATTGCTTTGGTGAGAGATATAGATTTAAAGTTATTACAAATGATAGAGATCATGGTGATACAGAACCATATCCAAATATAAAATATGACGCACCAAATTATGTAAGAAATGCAGAAGTATGGTATTTGCAACCGGGAGGTTTTTCAAAGAATGCAATTTTAAAATCTGTCGCTGATGCGGATTTGATTTATGTATTTGGACCTTTTAATGACTACGCATATAAAACTATGTGGCTGAAGAAAATCGGAAAAATCAGACAACCGGTGTATGTCGCATCTATGGGGTCATTTTCACATGGTGCGTTTCAAATAAAAAACAAAAAGAAACAATTATTTATTAAGGCTTGTAAATTATTCGGCATATTTAAGAAAATAATCTGGAGCGTAACTTCGAACATTGAAAAAGAGGATGTGCAAAGGACAATTGGACAGAATGCTAATTGTATAATAGCTGAGGATTTGCCAAGAAAAGTTGATCATTTAGAGTTCAAATGTAAAGAAAGTGACAGATTAAAAGTTATTTTTCTTTCAAGAATTTGCAAAAAGAAAAATCTTTCATTTGCATTGGAGATTTTGAAAAAAGTTCAGTGCAAAGTGGATTTTGATATATTTGGAAATATTGAAGATAAGGCTTATTGGGATAAATGCAAGACAATTATCAACGATTTGCCGGATAATGTTAATACAAATTATGTTGGTATAGCTGATTCCAATAAGGTGATTGAATTATTCTCTAACTATGATGTATTTCTTTTTCCAACCTTGGGTGAAAACTATGGCCACGTGATTTTTGAAGCATTGGCAGGAGGTTGTATTCCAATTATCAGCGATCAGACCCCTTGGAATGACTTAGAAACAAATAATTGCGGAATAGCAATACCGTTAACCCAAGAAGAATTATTTGTTAAGGGAATTGAGAAAATAGCTGATTTGAAAAAAAATGACTTGATTGAGATGAAACAGTGTGCTAATCAGTACGCCCAGAATAAGTATCGGCAGAGTGTTGCAAATTCTGGGTACAAAAAAATATTTGATTAAGAGAGAATAAATACATGAATGTGCTTTGGCTTGCTAATATTCCCTCTCCGTATAGGGTGAATTTCTTTAATGAGCTTGGTAAATATTGTAAACTTACCGTGTTATTTGAGAGAAAAGCATCAACCGAGCGTAATGAGAGTTGGAAAAATTTTAATGCAGAGAACTTCTCAGCTGTTTTTTTAAGAGGAATTAAACTTGGTGTTGCAGAGGGTTTTTGCCCCTCTGTTATCAGTAAAATTTCCAGATACTATGATCATATTGTTGTGACAAACTTTTCTGATCCGACAGGAATGATGGCGATTGCTTACATGAGATTTCGGAAAATACCTTATGAAATTGAAAGCGATGGAGCTTTTCCGGGAACGGGTAAGGGAATCAAAGAAAAGCTGAAGAAATGGTTATTAAAAAAAGCCATACGTTATTTCAGTACGGCAAAAATTCACGATGAGTATTATATGCTTTATGGAGCAGCTAAAGATAGAATTGTAAGATATCCATTTACCTCTGTATTTGACAAGGATATAGCAATTTCTTCATTATCAGCAGAAGAAAAATTGATAATAAAGAATGTATATCACATTACGGAGGAAACAGTAGTACTTGCGGTTGGCCAATTTATTCACCGAAAAGGTTTTGATGTGTTGATTCGTGCATCAAAAAAGCTACATAAAAGTGTAGGTGTTTATATTGTGGGAGGAGAACCGCCTAAAGAATATTTAGATTTAATAAATGAGTTGAAAGTAGAACATGTTCATTTTATTGATTTTGTGACACCTGATATTCTCTCATATTACTATAAAGTAGCTGATGTTTTTGTTCATCCTACGCGAGAAGATATTTGGGGATTAGTAATAAATGAGGCATTGGCGTATGGTGTTCCTGTAGTAACTACAAATAAATGTATTGCGGGCACTGAAATGATCGATAATGGGAAGAATGGTTTTGTTGTTGCTGCAGAAGATGAAGAAGCATTAATAAAGGCGATTTTGAGTTGTTGTCAATTTGAGATGTTTGATAATTGTGTTAGTATTGCAAAAACATATACATTTGAGAAAATGGTACTATCGCATATTAATTCATGGAAATAGGAAATAAAAGGGGTGAGAAAACTGAGGGAAAATGATTTAAAAAGAGTTTCTAGGTTGGATATAGCTTTTATTGTTTTTTTCTTTGTAAGCTTTTTTCATTCTGTTTTGGCAAACGCTTTTATGTTGTCCTTGTTTTTCTACTGGAGACAAAAGGCAGAAGGTTGTATAAAAATTCTATTATTATTGACTATCAGGGGACTAATGAGCTCCGCAGTGGCCGCATCTTGTGATCCAATAATTAAATGGATTGTAATGTTAACAACAGCTTTGTGGATAATTATTTGTACAAAATCTGCTGAGAAATATCCGGAAAATCAAAAGATAATAAATGGTATTATTTTATCTTGTTTGCTTTTTTCAATTACTGTTGCTATTTTTTCCTTTATTGTAAGTTCATATCCGGTTATTTCTGTTTTTAAAATGATTTCCTTTGTATTAACTTTTATTGCAGTAATGAAGGGCTTTGAGGCAATTGAGAATAAAAATAATGTTGTTAATTATTTTACGGTAATTCTATCATTATTATTTTTAGTTAGTATTTTTTTGATCCCATTTTCTCAATTTCGTATAACAAATGATTATTTTCAAGGTGTATTTAATCATGTAAATATGCTGGGAATGATGACACCGATTTATATTGCAATATTATTGTATTCAGATTTGATTAAAAGTGGTTTCATAAAAGGGTTAATAGTCACTTCTGCAATAATAATGTGTATTCTTTCTGGTTCCCGTACGGGTTTATTTGCTGCTGTTTTTGTCATTGTTGCATACATATTTTTAGGTTCATTTTCAACTGGTAAAAAAATAGGAGTAATCACTGTTGTTGTATTATCAATATTTTTTTTCTTATTTGTTGTTCAAGGTGATTTTTGGGGCAGTATTCAAAAGGAAACTGCTGATTTCATATGGAAAACGCATGAGAATGATTTATTTTATTCAAGACAAGCGATTTTTGAAAACGCATATGATAGGTTTAAAAAGAATATATGGCTTGGTACAGGTTTTATGGTTCCTTATTTTCCCGGAGCTAAGTCATATTTATTCTCATTTGATTTAATAGTGGAACCAAGCAATTTGTTTCTAATGCTGTTAGGAGATACAGGAATAGTAGGGCTATCATTATTTTTTATTTTTATTTTTGTAATCATCAAAGGCGGAAAATTGAAAAATATATATTTGATGATAGCTGTAATAATGATTAATATGGGAGAAATGGTGTTGTTTAGCTCAAATAACAATGCGATTTTACTTTACTTTCTTATAGCTGTGTATTTATTTGGAAATAGAAAGGATACTGCAGATGAAGTTAAGTGTTGTGGTTCCAATTTACAATGTAGAAGCATTTCTTAGAAGATGTTTAGATAGTTTGATTAATCAAACTATGGATGATTATGAGGTTATTCTAATTGATGATGGCTCAAGTGATAAAAGCGGTGCAATCGCTGATCAATATGAAAAGGAATACAAAATAATTAAAGTGATTCATCAACAAAACAAAGGCTTATCCGGAGCTAGAAATACAGGGTTAAGAGCGGCTCACGGTAAGTATGTTGTATTTGTTGACTCAGATGATTGGATTGAAATAAATACATTGAAACTTTTAGTTAATGAGGCTGAAAGATGGAATTTGGATGTTGGTGTTGCGGACTTTAGGTATGTCTATGAGAATGGTGTGGGAACTGAAAACTTAGAAAAACCTTTGCGTTGTTCCGAAGCCCTCGCTGGACCGATTTTCTTTAAGGATAGCATGAAAATATTGTCCTCATTAGCAGCAGTTTGGAAGAGTATTTATCGAACGTCTTTTTTGATTGAAAATCATTTGTTTTTCAGAGAGGGGTTTAATCACGAGGATGAGGAATGGACGCCAAGAGTTTATTTAAAGGCACAAAGAGTAAAAAACATCCCAATAATTTTTTACAATTATTTTATTCATACAGATACTATTTCGAAAGATCCGAAAAGTTTTGAAAAGAATAGTTTAGATTTAATATCAAATTGTTATGAATTGAAGAAACTGTCTTTTACTGTTAGTGATAATGAACTAAGAGAATTATTTCAAAATAGAATAGCTTCACTTTTTCTTTCTGCGTTTTATAAAGGAAGATTGTATTCTAGAAAATATAAAAGTATTGTTAATCGATCTTTTTTTGCTGATATGTATCTATCAAGTGCAAATAAGAAAAAAGTAATACTTTTTTCTCTAAACAAGCGATTGTACGTGTTCGTTAATTCGATGAAAAAAATAAAGGGAAAATATGAATAATAAAATGGATTTTAATATTATTACTTTTCACGATGCATATAATCACGGAGCTGTATTACAAACATATGCTTTACAAAGTTTTATTGAGCAGATGGGTTTTTCTGTAGGTATTTATGATTATCAATCACTTGGCGAAAAAACACTTAAGGGAAAACTATTATCGTCTTCAAAATGCCTTTTTAAAAGTCAATATAAGGAGAAAGAGAATAAATTTGAAGAATTTATTCACGATAAATTACATTTAACAATTAATAAGGATTGTTCTGTCTTTATAACAGGATCAGATCAGGTATGGAATCCTGTTGGATTAATGGATGCAGCTTACTTTTTATATTCGATATCTTATCCGACTGTAAAGGCATCTTATGCTGCAAGCATGGGAGTCAGTAAAATACCTGAGGATAAACAATGTGATTTTCGAAAGTATATCTCTGATTTTGATGCTATTTCAGTAAGAGAAGTAGATTGCAAAGAAGAAATACAAAAGCTTATTGAAACGGAAATCGATGTTCATATAGATCCTACATTATTATTAGATAAATCATTTTGGGGAAAAAATACAGTTCCCGTACCTAATTTGCCTGATAAATATATCTTTGTATATGCGTTAAAAAAACTTGATAACCTAAACAGTCTGATTGATTGGCTTAAGAAAGAAACAGATTTGCCTGTTGTTCTAATTGATGAGCAAGGAATAATTGGGTTTCAAGTTCATCACGACATTGTTCTCAGGAACATTGGACCATTGGAGTTTGTCTGGTTAGTTCAAAATGCAGAATGTGTTATTTCAACTTCCTTTCATGGTACTGTTTTCGCTACACTTTTTGAAAAAGAATTATATCCTATAATTAATTCTCAAGCCCCTTCCCGTATCAGCAATCTTGTTACTGCACTTGGGTTGAATTCTGTCGAAGAATCAAAAAGTGAATTTAAACGACATTTAGATGTTGATTGGGAATTTGTTCAAAAGAAGTTGGATAACGAAAGACGTAAGTCGGCTGAGTACTTTCGCTCCCTTTGGAATTTGGCTTCTCAGTATTCTAAAAGAATAAAAGATATTAGAAAAATCGGTAGCAAATGCACTGGTTGTGGTTGCTGTGAGGCAGTGTGCCCGGTGGGTGCTATTACAATTGAATTGAATAAGGAAGGTTTTTATCAGCCTGTAGTAGATACAGCGCAGTGTATTTCATGTGGTTTATGTTTATCTCATTGCCCAGTTAATAAGAAATATGTTAAGAAGCAAAAAAGATTAGCTGCATTTTGTGCAACATCCCTTTCGCAAGAGATTTGTTTTAGTAGTTCTTCCGGTGGTGTTTTTAAAACGCTTGCCGATAGAACTATAGAAGCTAAAGGTGTGGTTTTCGGTGCTGTTTACTCAGAAGATTACAGAACTGTAAATTTATCGGATAGCAAACAAGTCGATATTGCTCGTATGCAAAAGAGTAAATATGTTGCTAGCAATCCAAACCATGTTTATCAGCGTGTTAAGTGTATCATGGACGAAGGCAGGCAGGTGTTGTTTACTGGTACACCATGTCAAGTTGCTGCACTTAAGAATTATTTGAATATGGATAATAAACAATTAGTTACGGTTGATTTCGTTTGTGGAGGAATGCCATCTGTTTCGTTTTTCAACGAACATCTCAATACCCTTCAAAAAAAATATCAATCTGAAATACGTCGTGTTGAATTCCGTTCAAAAGATCTTGGATGGGAAACAATTAAGTACAAAGTTGATTTTGAAAACAAAAAAAAGTATGTTGTGAAATATGGATTTGAAGATACGTTTTTTAACTGTTTTGGTAGAGAACACATCAGTGTAAGACCAGCTTGTATTAATTGCGTATTTCGTGAAAACCATCAGGCAGATATTACGGTTGCTGACTTCTGGGGTTATAAGGCCTTGGGGCTAAAGCGTAATAATAATGGGATGTCATTGGTAGTGGTTAACACAGATAAAGGAAAAACTTTTTTTGAGTCTTGCTCGAGTAATTTGGAGATTTGCCCTATTGATATTTCTTTTTCTGATTATGCTTTTAAGAATTATGAAAACATATATCGTATGATGCAGAAACGTGAAACTTTATTTAGTTTAGCAAACAGATTAGGTTTTGAAAAAGCGGCTAACAGGTTAGTAGAAACTAATATGGTTAGACATGCAATTGGAGAATTTTGTAAAAAACTAAAAAAGTGATGTATATATAATTATATTTTTTGTACTTGAGGATAAAAAGATGAGAAAAATTAGTGCTTTAGAGATGAGAACAATTCAATTATAGATTCTAAGTTTTTTAGATAAGGTTTGCTGTGATTATAACTTAAACTATATGGCATTTGGTGGTACGCTTCTTGGAACAATTCGACATAATGGGTATATTCCTTGGGATGATGATATTGATGTTTGTATGCCACGCCCCGATTTTGAGAAACTAAAAAACATTTTACGTGAAAATAAGATTTCAGATAGATATGTACTTTTTTCACCTGAAACTGAAAAATATTATTATTCTTTTGGAAAATTATTTGATAAACACACTTGTTTGATTGAGGGAAATGTTGACAAAAAAATTGAGGGTATGGGAATTGATATCGATATATTTCCGTTAGATGCAGTTCCTGCAAATATGCGAAAAGCCAGGAAGCAGTTTAAAAGGTGCCATAGATTGTCTGTATTAATGTTCTCATATAGTTCACTGAACTCTCTGCCAAAGTTTTCCGGAAGTATAAAATTTATCTAAAATCATGGATGTTATTATTCAGCAAATTATTTTGGGGAATATTTGGCGGATTAGAGAAAATAAAAAAAGTTCATAATAATCGAGTTTTGAAATACGATTACAACAATGAAAAGTATGTTTTTCCTACAGGTGGTAGATATGGAATAAAAGAAATATATGAGAAAAGTATTTTTCAAAAATATGAGATGCATAAGTTTGAGGATAGACTTATACGTGTTCCTGTTGGTTACGAGCAGTATTTAACACAACTATATGGTGATTATATGACTTTACCTCCTGTAGAAAAGAGGGTAACGGATCATAATTTTACTGCGTACTGGAAAGAGAGCGGAAATAAAGATATATAAAATAAGAAGGTGCTTTTATGATTTTTGCGGTTATACTTGCTGGAGGAAATGGTGCAAGAATGGGACTTACGGATGTTCCTAAACAATTTTTAGCTATAAATAATAAACCTATTCTTATTACTACAGTAGAGAAATTTGTCATTAATCCTAAGTTTGAAAAAGTAATAGTTCTTTCTCCTGCAAATTGGATTGAACACACTTCAGATTTGATTAAGAAATATATATTAGATACGGAAAGAGTTGTTGTATTGCAGGGAGGAGATTCAAGAAATGAAACAATCATGAATTCAATTGATTACATTGAATCGAATTATGGTCTTAATGATGATACAGTAATTTTAACGCATGATTCCGTTAGACCTTTTGTGACTCATAGAATTATTGAGGATAATTTAGCGGCTATGATGACGTCTGATGCATGTGATACAGTTATTCCTGCAACGGACACGATTGTGAAAAGTATGGATAATGATTTAATCGATGACATTCCAGATAGAAGATTTATGTTTCAAGGTCAGACACCTCAAACTTTTAAAGCAAAAATATTGAGAAATCTATATAATACTCTTTCAAGTGAAATGAAATCAATTCTTACTGATGCTGCCAAGATATTTGTTATTAATGGATATAAAGTCAAACTAGTCCAAGGAGAAACATATAACATAAAAATTACATATCCATATGATTTAAGGATTGCAAAGTCTTTATTAGAGGACAATAAAAATGATTAACAGTATTTATCGATTAAAATCTCCTCGAAACTTTGAAATTGCTTTTTCTGATGTCAGTATAGATGAAAATATTATTGTTAGACCGCTTAGATTATCAATCTGTCGTGCGGATCAGCGTTACTTTCAAGGAACTCGAGATGCGAAAGTGTTAATGAACAAATTGCCGATGGCTTTAATTCATGAAGCAATGGGTGAAGTTGTATACCCGGGAAACTCTAATTTTCTTCGAGGTGAAAAGGTTGTTTTAATACCTAATATTCCGAATGAAACAGATGACTATATTGCTGAAAATTATTTGAGGTCATCTAAGTTTGCTGGAAGTACATCGGATGGCTTTTTACAGGAGTATGTATCTTTAAATCAAAATCGAGTTGTAAGATTGCCTGACACAATAAATATGGATGTAGCTTCCTTTATAGAATTGATATCTGTAAGTATGCATGCAATAAGCAGGATGAATACTTTTTCTCATCAACGAAGAGAAAGAATCGGAGTATGGGGTGATGGTAATTTAGGATTTATTACTTCATTAATTATCCATAAATTGTTTCCTGAAAGTAAAATAGCTGTATTTGGAGTTAGTGAAGAAAAATTATCTGATTTTTCATTTGCCGATGAAACATATTTAACTACTAATGTTCCAAAACATCTATATGTTGATCATGCATTTGAGTGTGTTGGTGGCAATGGGTCCCCTGTAGCGATAGATCAGATAATTGATATAATTAAACCTGAAGGAACAATTTCACTATTGGGGGTAAGCGAATATCCTATTCTAATTAATACTCGAATGATTTTAGAAAAAGGAATAAAACTTTTTGGTTCCAGCCGTTCTGGAAAAAATGATTTCCAGATGACAGTTAATCTTTTATCACATCATCCTGATGTAGTAGAATATTTAGCTAGATTGATAAGTAACAGAGTTCATATTAATTCGTTTTCCGATATAAAAAAAGCATTTGAATTAGATGCTCAAAAAGCATTTGGAAAAACCATATTATTATGGGAGATATAAATGAATATCATATTTTTATGTTATTTGTTGTTTTGTATAAAAGTGTTATGTAATATTATTGGAGAGCGAAATGATAGCTAACAAAGTTATTTCAAAAATTAAAGTTAATATTGCACAGAAAAACAGAAAAAGGTTGATTCTGCCACTCCAAAGACAAAAGTTAAATAATAAGGACGCATCTATTATTGCCTCTACATGCAATGGAGGAGTATTGTCTAGTGACTTGGGGATTCGTTTTAATTCTCCGTTTGTGAATTTATATATTTTGCCTGATGATTTTATTCGTATTGTTTCAAACCTTAAATTTTTTATGGATTGCGAACTGAGTGAAGTAGTTCAGACAAAATACTCTTATCCAGTTGGTACTTTAAATGGAGATGTAAAAATATATTTCATGCATTATCAATCATTTCAAGAGGCAAAGAAAAAATGGGATTTAAGAAAAACGAGGGTTAATTACGATAATCTGTATTTTATGATGACAGATAGAGATGGTTGTACGGAAGAACATATTAGGTGTTTTGACAATTTACCGTACAAGCATAAAATTATTTTTACGGCAAAACCGTATAATTATCATTCTGTTGTTTTTTGTGAAGAATTTAAGAACATGGATTGCGTTCCTGTTTTAACGGAGTGGAGGAATATCCATGGGGAGCGCTTATATGATAAGTATTTTGATTTCGTGAAGTGGTTAAATGACAACTAATAATAATCCGATTATTTCAATAATCGTCCCCGTATTTAATAGCGAAGCAACGATTGCTTGTTGTTTGGAGAGCTTGATTAATCAGTCGATGCAAGATGTTGAGATCATTATCGTTAATGATGGCTCAGTCGATAATAGCGAAAAAATATGTTTGAAGTATCAAGAATCATACAATAATATTCGCTATATTAAACAAGCTAACCAAGGTGTATCTGTTGCAAGGAACAGCGGATTAATGAATGCAAAAGGCGAATTCATTATGTTTTGCGATAGTGATGATTGTTATCACACAGATGCTTGTGAGTACTTATTCAAAAAAGCAGTACATTCAGGCGCAGATGTAGTTGTTGGTAGTGTAAAAAAAGTGTTTTGCGATGAAAAAAAAATAGAAGTTGTAAAATGTGAAAGTGGCAGTGGAAAGTCGGATAGAATATTGTGTTTGTTTCAGAATTATCGACTGAATCAAATATGGGGTAATCTTTATCGAGCTGACATAATTCTTGGCAATCAAATCTTTTTTAATAAGGATATTGCAATTGGAGAAGATTTAGATTGGAACTGTCGAGTTTATTCTCATACCAAAAAAATTGAATTTATTGATGATGTTGTTTATAACTATCTGATTTGCAATGGTGAAACACTTTCAAATAAATTTCATCCAAATCGGTATGTAGATTTAGATGAATCCTTCTTGTCAGCAGAAAAACTGTTTGCAGAACTTGGTTACGGCGAACACGTTATGAAGATATTTTATAAAAGAGAAATTGAACGGTTATGGGGAAGTTTAATTTCTGCAATAAGAAAATCAAATAAATTAAGTTATAAAGAAAAAGTAAAAAATGTAAAACTATTTCGAAAAACAAACTGTTTTAGAGATTCGGTAAAGTATAAAAATTGTGATAAACAAAATATAATTAGAATCCTGTTATTAAAGTTTCGACCGATTTGGTTGCAAACAATGGTTTTGTCAAAATAAAGGGTGTATAATATGATTATTCTAAAAATTAAGAATAATGCAGGTCCGGGAAATCAAATGTTTATGTTTGCAAGAGCATACGCATTAGCAAAAAAATATAACCATAAAATAATTATTGTATCCGAAATTAGTGGTTACAGTGTTCGACAAAATATTTTACAATACTTGTGTTTAGATAAAAAATTAGTTAAGAGAATCATTAGACTTGATTGGACAAAAAACCAATATATTTTTAGATTTATCAGAAAATTGATTTTTGATTATATATTAAAGTTACCTTGTTTCATTCAGATATTTCAATCCGCATCTGATAGCCGTGTTTTTTTACCTATTAAACCGTTGTCACCAAAAAAAATATATGTAGTTGATGGGTACTGGGAATGTCATCAATATTTTGACGAATACCGAGAGAATCTGATAGATCAATTTGTTCCTCAATATCCATTGAGTAAAACAGTTACAGAGTTAATAGATCAAATAGCCAATGAAGATAGTTTGGTAATTCATGTGCGTAAAGGAGACTTTAATGAATTTGGAAGGTTAATTGATGATGACTATTATCTCCAAGCTTACTTGGATTTTAAAAAGAAACATACAAATATTAAACTATACATATTAACAGAAGATGACGATGTTTTTGCGTATTGGCATCAAAGATTTTCTGCAAAGCGAATAATTTTTAACACAGAAAATAGATATTTAGATGAATGGTATGCAATGACAAAATGCAAATATCATATCATTGCCAATAGCACTTACTCTTGGTGGTCATCGTATATTTGCAACTCCGATTGTAAAGAAATAATATATCCATCTTATGAACAGTACAAAATGGCAGAAAAAACTAATACCATTCAGATGTACAAAAACTATTATTAGGTTATTATGATTGAGAAAACTAGAGACTTGACAATTGATATACTTAAAGGAATTGGTATTATTTCTGTCGTCGTTGGGCATTCGATTGTTCAAGAAATAAGTGAAAATGTTTTTTTGAATCAAATATATAATTTTATTTATATCTATCATATTGCTGTTTTCTTTTATATTGCGGGATATTTATTTAAGTTTCAATTTCAGTATTCCTTTTGGCAGTATTTATGGAGAAAAATAAATTCTTTATATTTTCCGTTTTTGCTTGTTGGCTTGTCTTTCTTGCTAATTGATATTCTCAGAGGATACTCTTTGCAGCAGTTGATTAGTGAAAGTATAAGTTTTATTCGCTTTTGGCCTGGAAACTCGTATTCAGGTGCAATGTGGTTTTTACCTTGTTTGTTCATCACAGAAATACTTTTTTATGTAATTGAAAAGACAATCTTTAAATTTCCCGATTTTATTCAGATAGGTATTTATATTTTCTTTTCACTGTTAGGTTTTCTATTTGTTAAATGTAATTTTATTTTTTATAATATTGATTTAGTGTTTTTGTTATTACCAGTTATGAAAATCGGTTTATATGTATCAAATAATAATATTCATTTAATCATCAAAAGCATTAACATAAGATTAATATCAGTATTAGTTTTTTTACTTAGTGCATTAATTTTTCTAATAAACTTTTTTACTCAACAAAAAATTGATTTTGTAAATAGACAATTATATGGATTAATAGGGCTTTATCCCATGATTAGTCTTGGATTAATTCTATGCGTTTTGTCGGCAGTATTAATTGAGAAAAATACGTATTTAGGAAAAGTGCTCTCAGTTTGTGGTAAATCATCATTTTATATTATGTGCTACCATATATTTGTTTTTAAATTGATTGATTTGCTATATTTTAAAATATACGCAAAATTGATATATGATGTAAAAACTTTATATCAATCTCCGTATTCTTATTCTGAGTTAAGATTTATATATATCTTTTTGGGAACTGTTATTCCTGTTGTTTTAAGTGTTATTATAAAAAACATAAAGAAAAAAATTAGAAAGAATTAACAATATGACGTATAAATTTGGATTTGTAATTTTGCATTACCTATCGGTAGAGGATACTATTGAATGTGTCGAATCAATAATAAAAAATATAGATATCATTAACTATAAGATTTTTATTGTTGATAATCATTCGCCAGATCATTCCGGTAATTATTTGATAAATAAGTATATAGACAATGAACGTGTTTGTGTTATTTTAAACGAAAAAAATCTGGGTTTTTCTAGAGGAAATAATAGGGGAATTACCATTGCAAAAGAGCAGAATTGCGACTTTATAATTGTATTAAATAACGATACTGTTTTATTTCAAACACATTTTACGGATGCTATTGTTTCAGAGTATCATTATAGTAAATTTGGCGTTTTAGGTCCAAAAGTATTAGATCCAGATGGAATAAATACTAGTAGTCCTCTTAGCGTATTACCGGATTATTCAGCAAGCACGTTATATGGAAATATGAAGATTTGGAGAAGAAAATACTATAAATGTATGTTCGGTCTTGAGTATCTCCATAGAAAAAAAACCAAGCCTACTATCGAAATTGCAAAAAAAGATACTTTTGATTATGACAAAAGGGCAGAGAATGTTGAGATTCATGGTTGTTGTTTGATTTTTTCACCGAGGTTTTTTAATTTCATGGATGGTTTTGAAGAGCTTACATTTATGTATGGTGAAGAATCTATTCTAAAAATGAACTGTGATAAATATAATTTACCAATTATTTATAACCCGGAATTAGAAATTTTTCATAAAGAGGCAATTACGACAAAGAAAGAACGTCGAAATCGCAAAGGACAGTTAGCTTTTTATAAACGGATGTGGAA
>CACZOQ010000029.1 GCA_902782835.1 uncultured Erysipelotrichaceae bacterium
ATGAAAAAGTAAATTCTTTTTTTTTAGAAACTTTTAGCACTCACACTTGACAACTGCTAAAGGAAGTGGTATAAATGATTTGTAGTGAAAATTTAGGAGATGATATTATGGCAAAAAAAGAATTTCAATCTGAATCAAAAAGATTATTAGATTTAATGATTAACTCTATTTATACCAATAAGGATATATTTTTAAGAGAGTTAATTAGTAATGCGAGTGATGCATTGGATAAGCTTTATTATCGAAGTTTAACAGATAAAAAATTAAAAATAAAAAAAGATGAATTAGGAATATTTATTTCTTTTGATAAAGAAAATCGTACTTTGACCATTACGGATAATGGTTGTGGTATGACAAAGGAAGAATTAGAGGAAAATCTTGGAACGATTGCGAAGAGTGGAACTTTATCATTTAAAGAAAACATGACTAAAGATGAAAAAATCGATATTATTGGTCAATTTGGAGTAGGATTTTATTCTGCATTTATGGTTAGTGATAAAATTTCTGTTACTTCTCGTAGCGTAGATAGTGAAGATTCATACCTTTGGGAAAGTGAAGGTGCTGATGGATATACTATTACGAAAGCAAAGAAAGCTGAACGTGGTACAGAAATTGTTTTACATATTAAAGAAAATAGTGATGAATTTGAATATGATAAGTATTTAGAAGAATATGAATTAAAACAATTGGTTAAAAAGTATTCTGATTATATTTCTTTCCCTATTAAAATGGAATGTACTCATCATGAATTAAAGGATGAGGAGAAACATGAATATGAAGATATTAAAGAAGTAGAAACATTAAATAGTATGGTTCCTATTTGGAAAAAACCAAAGAGTGAAGTAAAAGATGAAGATTATGAAAACTTCTATATGGATAAGTTTAGTGATTATGATAAACCTTTAAAAATCATTCATTCTTCTGTAGAAGGAATGACTTCTTATAAATCATTGTTATTTATTCCATCTCATGCTCCATATGATTACTATACTCAAGAATATGAAAAAGGATTAGCTTTATATTCTAATGGTGTTCTTATAATGGATAAATGTGGAGATTTACTTCCTGATTATTTTAGCTTTGTAAAAGGGATTGTTGATAGTGAAGATTTAAGTTTAAATATTTCTCGTGAATTATTACAAGAATCTCAAAGCTTAAAATTGATTGCTAAGAATATTGAGAGTAAGATTCGCAAAGAATTAGAGACAATGTTAAAAGATGATCGAGATAATTATATTTCCTTCTTTAAGACGTTTGGTGTTCAATTAAAATATGGCGTTTATAATAACTTTGGACAGGATAAAGATAAATTAAAAGATTTAGTGATGTTTTATTCTGCTAAACATGAACGTCTTATTACGATTTCTGAATATGTAGAAGAAATGAAAGAGGGACAAGAAGCTATTTATTATGCTTCAGGAGCTTCTATTAGTAAGGTAGGCTCTTTACCTCAAGTAGAACAAGTTCGTGATAAAGACTATGATATTTTATATTTAACAGATTATGTGGATGAATTCTGTATTACAGCATTACAAGAATATGATGGTAAGAAGTTTGCTAATGTTAGTGATGGAAATCTTGATTTAGAGAGTGAAGAAGAAAAAGAAGAAATTAAAAAGGCCAATGAAGATCATTCTGATTTGTTAAAAGAAATGAAGGAAGAAATTGGAGATGAAATTAAAGAAGTTAAGTTTAGCAATAAATTAAAAACACATCCAGTATGTTTAACCACTAAGGGAGATGTGTCTATTGAAATGCAAAAAGTATTTGATGCTATGCCAAATGATATGGGTATTAAAGCAGAAACAACCTTAGAGATTAATGAGAAACATCCTATTAGTGAAAAACTAAAAAAACTATATAAGAAGGATAAAGAAGAATTTAAAAAGTATACGAAAATATTATATAGTGAAGCTCGAATTATTGCTGGACTTCCAATTGAAAATCCTACAGAAATTAGTAAATTAATTTGTGAAGTTCTTTCAAAATAGAAACAATTGTTTCTATTTTTTTGTTTATTAGGTTATTGTATTTTTTTGCAATATATTTTAAAATTATATATTATAAGATAGTAGGGTGTGAAACTATGGTAAGAAGGGTTATATGTAGGAAAAACAATGGGTTTACGCTAATTGAGTTATTAGGTGTTATTGTGATTGTTGGACTTTTATCTATTGCTACTTTTGGTTATATTTATCGTCTTATTTCCCGGGCAGAAGAAGATTCTATGAGACAACAAGAAAGAACTATTGAAATGGCTACGGAGAGTTTTTTTCAAGTGAATCGTAATTTGCTTCCTAAAGCGATAGGTGATACTACTACTATTTCGGTTATGAATTTATATGATGCAAAATTTTTAAAAAAAGAAATCTTAAATTCTGCAGGGGAAACCTGTATGGAAAATTCTTTTGCAACGGTTCGTAAAGAGGCTACGAATCGTTTTACCTATCACGCTTATCTTTATTGTGGAATGGATGTTGTACCTGAAGCTGAGAGGGTTCCTACTCCTAACATTTTAATTGATTTTTGTACTATTTCAGATGAAGAAAAAATTGTTTGCTATGAAAATGGAAGCCATCCAGAAATTACGGAGAGTGTTTCTGATGCCCATCTTTCTATTAATATTGATGGTGGTAAGGAAGTAGATGATATTCCGTTAGAAGGATATTATTGGAGTATATCTGTTCAATATAAAGGGGAGACGAAAGAGAAAGAAATCTATAATTCTGGGACTCTAAGCGCTCATCATCAGACTTCTATTCATATTCCAAAAGATATATTAAAAGATACGGATTTTATATTAAAAAAATATTTGGATATTACGAATGTTACGAAAGTATCTATTGCTGTTGTGGCGAGAAATGAACGGGGTGGTTTAAAACAAACCAATGCTAATATTATTACATATCATGATACAACACCACCTGTTTGTTCTAGTATAAAAGGGGCTGCATCTTCTGAAGATGATTGGATTAATAAAGCTTCTTTTGATCCTAAAAAACCACGTACTATTTATACAACTTGTGATGATGGGGATGGTAGTGGATGTATTCGTTCTGGATTTACTAGAAGTTTTCCAAATTCTGTTCAAAAGTCTGTCCAATATGTTTATATGCAAGTGAAGGATAATGCTGGAAATGTTAGTTATCCTGATGAAGTTTCTTCTACAACTGATTTATGTAATATTGATGTTGTTGATGTAGATAATCATTGCAAAGTAATGGTTAATGTTGATTTTCAAGAACCTTCTATTACTTTAGATGCTTATAAAAGAGACAGTAATGGTACGAAGATGGGAACTAGTATTTTAAATGGTGCAACTAAGACGACTAAAAATACTGTAAATGCTTCTGCAACGGTTGGTTATAAGAAGTATAAGAATTTATTTGGTGATGTTTGGATGAATCAAGCTAATTATCCATACGGAGTCATTTATGAAGTATCTTTTGAAGATGATTTACGATTATATGAATGGAAATTTGAAACGAATGCTAGTGATATTACAGAAGCTCAAATGAAAAATAATTCTTCATCTTATAATAGTTTAAGTGTTAATAATGCAGATGGAGTTAAGTGGACGAAGTTTGTTCAACCAAACAATGTAAATTGTGGAACAAAGAATACAACAGTTAGTGTTGCTTTTACAAAAGATGGAGTCCGAAAGGGAAAATTAACAGTGAAAGATCGAGCTGGTAATATGGCAACTTTTATCTTGGAAGCATATTTAGATCGTCAAATTCCAACGATTCCGACTGTTACTTATAAGCATGCAACTAGCAATACTAGTTATACTCAAGGAATTTGGTCCAATGAATATATTAATAGTTATGCAAAAACGCATGATGCTGATTCTAAGTTAGTATCTGGATGGAGTCATTTTGTATCTTCTTATGAAAAACAAGTTTCAGCAACGGTTTGGAATCATGCAGTTACGAATCAATATCCGAAAAATAATACAGGATATTCTGTAACAGATCAGGGCAGTCATCGATTACAATATCAAAGCTGCAGTAAAGCAGGTAATTGCTCGAACTTTAGTAATAAAGATATTATTCGAGTAGATACAATTAAACCTAAATGTACGAAGAGTGGACAAAGTAAGGTTTGGATTAATACTTCTAGAACGATAGTTTATGGTTGTGATGATGATGATAAAAATGATCCAGATACAAATGGTGTAGCTTCTTTGTGTAATACTAGTTATAGTGGTGGAAGTAAGACGTTTAGTAGTACTACGAAAACGGCTACAATTCCATCTTATACGATTAAAGATAATGCGGGGAATTCTACAACTTGTCCTGCTTGGACAGCTGATGTTTATGTTGATACGAATAAACCAAAGTGTACAAACAAGGGAGATAGTACTACTTGGACTACTAAAGCTCGAACCATTTATTATGGTTGTATTGATGATGATCAAATACCAGAAAGTGGTCAGTCTACTTGTGATCCTGCTCATAGTGGTGGAAGCAGAAAATTTTCTACTACTACTAAAACAGCAACCATTGATAGCTATCGTATTTATGATGTTGCAGGAAATTACAGGGATTGTCCTGCTCGAACAGCGGATGTTTATGTTGATGTAACACCACCTTCTGTACCAGGAGTCTTATTATATAAATGGAGAAATAATGATACAGCGCCAACTAGTCCCACAAGTACTATTTATGAAGCTGGTACATGGAGTAAAATGAAGATTTATTCTACTCATTCAAAAGTAGATGATGGAATTGGTGTTGGTGGGGTTTATTATCAATATACAACAACAGGAGTTACTAAGAATGCCTCTAATAAAACAGCGGATTTCCGAAATATTGAAGCAAGTGGAGTATCTTATATTAAATGGAGAGCATGTGATAAGCTAAAAAATTGTTCGAATTATTCTGCAGCAGCGAAAGTTATGATTGATACGAATAAACCGAAGTGTTCTGTTACTAAGAGCAATACATATAAAACAACAGGTGTTACTTTGAGTTTTAGTTGTTCTGATAAAACTAGTGGAGTTACTGACTGCCCTAGTAAAGTTAATGGAGTAAAGGATGGTAATTATACGTATCAAGTTCATGATAAAGCTAATAATGTCTCTGATGTTTGTTCTGTTAAGGTAGATAAATTACTTCAACGAAAGAAAAGAACCAGAACTTGGAATGATTGTATTAAAGGAAGTCATAATGCTTGCCATGAGGGATGGAAAGGTTGGTCAGAGTGGTATTGTTCTAACACTTATCCTGATAATGGTGAGTGTAATGACGGTATGGCTGATTGCCAAGGGGCAGGCCATGGATATAAATGGGTTTGTCGTCATAAGATTTGGTCAGACTGTGCTTATCATGTAGACACATGTGAGGGTGGTTGGAATAGTTGGAGTGGCTGGAGTGATTGGAGTACTGGTATCAGCTACTGTAATTCTGATTCTTGTGAGACACAATCTCGATATTTATATTATTAATAGAAAAAGTAGGGGAATCCTTACTTTTTTTGTTTCTTTTTTTTCTGCTTTGTTTTAAAATTAAGATAGGAAGATATTTAAGGGAAGTGTTTATATGCCTATTTTAGGACGAGATGAATTAACTTTAATGGACCAATACTTTAGAGTTCTTAATTATTTGAGCGTTGCTCAACTATATTTACTTGATAATCCTTTATTACGACGTAAATTAACGATGGAAGATATTAAACCAAATGTTGTTGGTCATTGGGAAACAGCACCAGGACAAAACTTTATCTATATGCATTTAAATCGAATTATAAAGAAATATGATTTAAAAATGATTTATTTATCTGGACCTGGTCATGGTGGACAGGCTATGATTGCGAATCATTATGTAGAAGGGGTATATTCAAAATTTTATCCTTCTATTACAGAAGATGAGGAAGGGTTAAAGAAACTTTGCAAACAATTTTCTTTTCCTGGTGGCGTTTCTTCTCATGTAGCTCCAGAAACTCCCGGATCTATTCATGAAGGGGGAGAGTTAGGATATAGTTTGTCACATGCTGCTGGAGCTGTTTTGGATAATAAGGATTTAATTGCTGCTTGTGTTGTTGGAGATGGTGAAGCGGAAACAGGTCCTCTAGCAACTAGTTGGCATATACAAAAATTTTTAAATAAAAAAACAGATGGAGTTGTTTTACCAATTCTTCATCGGAATGGTTATAAAATATCGAATCCAACTGTTTTTGGAAGAATGAGTCATGAAGAATTGGAAGATTTCTTTAATGGATATGGATGGAAACCATTTTTTGTATCTGAAAATGATACGATGAAATTACATGAGGAAATGGCTAAGACATTAGATAAAGTTGTAAAAGAAATTGAAAAAGTTCGAACACGTGGGCACGGAAATTATCCCGTTGTTATTTTAACGACGCCTAAAGGTTGGACTGGACCCAAAGAATATGATGATAAGAGAATAGAAGGTAGTTTTCGTTCTCATCAAGTTCCTATTCCTGTCGATAAAGAACATCCAAAGAATTTAGAACTATTAGAAAAATGGTTAAAGAGTTATCATGTAGATTATTTGTTTGATGAGAAGGGAAAACTAATTAAAGAATTGAAATCACTATGCCCACCACTTGCCAAATGTATGGGATATAGTTCATATGCTAATGGTGGTTTATTATTAAAAGAATTGAATATTCCTAATTGGGATGATTATTGTCTTCCTATCACGAAACCTGGGGAAATGATTGCTCAAGATACTGTAACGTTAGGAAAGTTTATTCGAGATATTTTTAAAGAAAATAAAGAAAATCGAAATTTTCGTTTCTTTGGTCCAGATGAGGCTCTTTCTAATCGCCTTCAACATGTTTTTGAGGTTGAAAATCGTACTTGGAATTACCGATTATTTCGAAATGATGAATTTTTAGCAAATAATGGTCGAGTTATGGATTCATATTTATCAGAGCATGTTTGTGAAGGTATGTTAGAGGGATATATCTTAACAGGACGACATGGTTTTATTCATAGTTATGAGGCATTTATTCGAATTGTTGATTCTATGGCTAGTCAACATGCAAAATGGTTAAAAGTTTGCAATCAAATTGAATGGAGAAAACCAATTGCTTCTTTAAACTTTTTATTAGTAAGTCATGTCTTTCAACAAGATCATAATGGATATACTCATCAAGATCCAGGTTTTTTAAATCATTTAGTTACAAAAAAAGCAGATGTTATTCGTATGTATTTACCTCCTGATACGAATTGTTTATTATCTTGCTTTGATCATTGTATTCGTTCTAAGAATTATGTTAATGTTATCATTGCTTCTAAACATCCAAGACCTCAATGGTTAAAAAAAGAGCAAGCTCGAATCCATTGTCAAAAAGGACTTGGTATTTGGAATTTTGCAAGTAATGATGATGGAAATCCAGATGTTGTTTTGGCTTGTTGTGGAGAAACACCTACGTTAGAAGTTTTAGCAGCTGTTGATATTTTACGTAAAAGTGTACATGGTATTAAAATTCGAGTAGTTAATGTTGTTGATTTGATGAAGTTGCAATCTCCTGATACTCATCCTCATGGAATGAGTGATAAAGAATATGATGATATTTTTACTACTACAAAACCAATTATCTTTAATTTTCATGGATATCCTTCTTTAATTCATCAATTGACTTATAAGAGAAAAAATAGGAATTTACATGTTCATGGTTATAAAGAAGAGGGTACGATTACTACTACTTTTGATATTCGAGTTCAAAATGAAATTGATCGATTTCATTTAGTAAAATCTGTTTTAATTGAGATTCCAAGATATCGTAATTCAAGTAAAGTTTTACTTGATTGGTGTGACGAGATGCTTTTAAAACATAAGGCATTTATTTCAGAGTATGGTGAAGATATGCCGTTTGTCAAAGATTGGAAATGGAATGGTTTTGATTAAAAAACATGTATGGAGGCGCAAGCATGGACTTTTCATGCTTTTTTCGCTATAATATGAATAGAGGTGATATTATGTCTACTAGGAAAAATATGACATTTCCTATTATTATTACAGTCATTATTATTTTGATTATTGTTTATTTATTTGCAAATTTAAAACAGACTCGTGTTGTTTGTAATCAAACTTATACTTTTGATTCTAATGTTACATTAACTGAGAAAGTAGATACAGTGATTGAGGGAAAGAAAATTACAGAATTATCTGTTACTAAAACAATTGTTTTACCTGATCGATTTGCCGATGAAACTCATTTAAATAGTTTACGTTTTGCATTGAATAATACTTTAGAATATTTAGGTGATAAAGTTAAATATAATGTTAGTAGTGATCGAATGGTTATTCAAATTGATGTTCATAAAAATGAAGTTGTTTTATTAAAAAATATTCAATTTTCGGTAAATGAAGATTTAGGTATTTCTATTAATTCTAATACTAAAAGTAGTGAAGTTATCACATTAACAGTTGGAGATAACTATACAGATGGTGAATTTATGAAACGGATGAAGAATAATGGGTATCGTTGCAAGTAAAGAAGAATATAATATTGAAGAATTAGTGGGTAATCTTGATTTCCAAAGTGGTCAGTTTCAAGATATTGGAAATGGAATCTTTTTAACAAATCGGGAAATAGAAATACTAAAACGCTATAAGATTCCTTATACTCAGTGTAAAAGTTTAAAAGAAATCATCTTTGAGGTTGAAGAAGTTCTTCAAGATATGGATATTGTGGATGAAGAATTAGATTGGGTTTCTAGTTCAATCTCTGAAAGGGATTATTATCAAAATACTAATTTTTAAATAAAGAAGTTTTTGGATGAAAAAGATGGGAAACGGAGAACGTTGAATAAAACTAAAAAGATAGATTTATAGTAATTATTTATTCTATAATTTTATATCATTATTTCTTGTCGTAACTAAACTGGAAGTTGAGTGATTCAACTTCTTTTTTATTTGTTTTTTATATTTTTTTCTTATATAATGATAACGAAAGAAGGGATCGTATGATTTATTTAGATTATAGTGCTACAACTCCAGTTCGAGAGGAAGTTATTGAGACTTATAGTAGGGTATGTAGAGAGTTTATTGGGAATCCGAATTCATTACATTCTTTAGGTGTTAAATCTAAACAATTGATTGATGCTAGTACGGATCAAATTGCTTCTATTTTAGGAGTTAAGTCTAGTGAAATTATTTATACGAGTGGTTCTAGTGAAGCAAATAATACAGCTATTAAGGGAGTTTGTTTTAAATATGCAAATCGAGGAAAGCATATTATTACAACAGAGTTAGAGCATTCTTCTATTATTGCTCCATTAAACTATTTAACAACTTTAGGATATGAAGTTGATTTTGTTAAGCTAGATGAAAACGGATTGGTAGATTTAGATGACTTAGAGCGTTTAATTCGTAAAGATACGATTCTTGTTTCGATTGCTTCTGTTAATAGTGAAGTAGGTATTAAACAGAATTTACAGGAAATCTATAATGTCATTCATAAACATCCTAAAGTTTTATTTCATAGTGATGTTACTCAAAGTATTGGTAAAGACAGAATTGATTTTTCTTTATTAGATCTTGCGAGTATGTCTTGTCAGAAGTTTTATGGTATGAAGGGAATTGGAGCTCTTTATAAGAAGGAAAAATTAGTTATAGATCCTTTAATTCATGGTGGAAAAAGTACAACTGTTTATCGTAGTGGAACTCCAGCAACTCCTCTCATTGCTTCTTTTGCTAAATCTTTGCGTTTAGCTTATGAAGACTTTGATGAAAAATATCAACATGTTGTGGATATTCGAAAAGTTTTGATTGAAAAATTAGAAAAGATGGATGTCAGTATTAATAGTAATGATTATTGTTTACCTCATATGGTAAACGTTAGTTTACATGGGATTAAAAGTGAAGTAATGCTTCATGCTTTGGAAAAAAAAGAAATCTTTATTTCTACTCAAACAGCTTGTTCAGTAGGTAATTATTCAAAAGCTGTTTATGCAATTACTCATGATAAGGAAAAAGCCAGTAGTAGTATTCGTATTAGTTTATCTTATCTTACAACGATTGATGAGATTAATACTTTTATAGAGGCATTTCAAGATTGCATTGAACAATTAAATTTTAGGAGTTAAGTATGAAAATAATAAAGATTAGTGCTATATGGTGTGGGGCTTGTTTAATTACAAATAAAGTTTGGAATCAGCTTCAAAAGAATTATGATTTTGAAGCAGTTGAACTTGATTATGATATAGATGAAGAAGAAGTGGAAAAATATTCTCCTGGGAATATTCTTCCAGTTTTTCTGTTTTATAAAAATGATAATGAAGTTGCCCGTTTAAGTGGAGAAGTTAGTTATAAAGAGCTAGAAGAGATGTATTTAAAGGTTGGTGAGTAATGTGAAAAAAGTATTATTATTTCTTATCCTATTTTTGTTTTTTCCTTTATCTGTATTTGGAAAGGAAGATGATACTATTACTTTATATTTATTTCATGGAGATGGTTGCCCTCATTGTGCAGAAGAAATTGAATTCTTAAATTCCATAGAAGATGAGTATTCAAATTTGCGTATTATTAAATATGAAGTTTGGTATGATGAGGGACATGCAGATTTATTAGATCAAGTTAGGAAAGCGTTAGACGTTGAAGAATCTGGAGTTCCTACAACCGTAATAGGGGATACGGTTATTACTGGTTTTGGAAGTAGCACGGGAAGTCGTATTCAAAGAGCTATTGAATATTATCAAACAGAAGAATATAAAGATGTTGTTTTTGAAGTGACTGCTGGTACTTTTCGAAAAGAGGAAAAGCATAAAAGTGATTTTATGGAAAAAGAAAAGAAAAGTGATCAAGAGATGACCATGAAAATACCTCTTTTTGGTAAGATTAATTTAAAGAAAGTATCTCTTGCAACTGCTGCGATTGTTATTGGTTTTATCGATGGATTTAATCCTTGTGCTATGTGGATTTTACTTTTTTTAATTAGTGTTTTAATTGGGATGAAAGATCGAAAAAGAATGTGGACTTTAGGACTTGCTTTTTTGATTACTTCGGCTTTGGTGTATATGTTTATTATGCTTTCTTGGATACAAATTGCAGTTAAAATTACTACTGTGATTTGGATTCGAAATATTATTGCAATTATTGCACTTATTGGTGGAATTGTTAATTTTAAAAGCTTTTTTACATCGCATGATAGTGGTTGTGAAGTTGTTGATAATAAACGTCGAAAAAAAATTTTAAAGAAGATTCAATCATTTACGAGAAATAAGAGTTTTATTTTGGCTTTAATTGGTGTTATGGGTTTAGCGGTTTCTGTTAATTTAGTTGAGTTGGCTTGTTCTGCTGGGCTACCTCTTGTTTTTACAGAATTACTAGTTTTGAATCATGTTTCCTCTGTTATGAAGTTTCTATATACACTTTTATATATATTATTCTTTTTAATTGATGATTTAATTGTATTTTTTATTGCTATGTTTACTATGAAAATTACAGGTATTTCTACAAAATATAATAAATATTCTCACCTTTTAGGTGGACTTGTAATGATTTTAATTGGAATTTTACTGTTATGGAAACCAGAATGGTTAATGTTTCAATTTAAGTAGTTTACTTCTTTTTAAAAATTATGTATAATATATTTTAGAGTAAAAGGAGTTTGTCTATGGATGAAGAAAAGGAAATGGTTTTAATCCAAAATAGTGATGGTACAACGATGAAAGTTGAACTTGTTACTTATTTAATTTCAGAAGATAACATGAAAACTTATTTAGTCTATTCAAAAGGGGAAACAACGGGTGTGGATTCTGATGAAGTTATTTATATTTCTAGATTTGTTCGCGATGGTGAGACGTTAAAGCTATATGAAATAACAGATGATATAGAATGGGCAAATGTTCAAGATTTATTAAAAAAGATTGCTAACGCTTAGTTTAGGTGGTGTGAATTAATGGACAAATATATATATACTGATAAGGAAATAGAAACAATTGTTCAGGATTTTAAAAGTTCTTTATTTGACATAGTGTCTAGCAAACAAGACAGAATGAACTTTTTAGAGCAAAAAATTTTGAATGCTACAGATGCAGAAGAAGAAGAAAATCTACGCAATGTCTGGGCCAATTATCATGATGCTGTTAAAGTTATTTATAATAGCTGTACTGTGCTTTCACAGGCAATGCAACAATTAGATGAATGTTCTTCTATTTGCGAGCAATTTGTTGAAGGAAAAAAAATCCCTCCTGTAGTTGGAGAAACAGTTGCTTCTACTGAAGCTTCTGAGACAATTCCACAATCTAAGGATGAGGAGGATGCTATTTCTCCAGTACAAATTGTGGAAGAACAGGATACTAAAGAACAATCTTTAGAGGATACATTGGCTGCTTTTTCTAATGCAGTAGCTGAAGAAGCTGCTCCTGTAAAATCTGTTCCTAAAGTAGATACTGAGACAACTACATCAACACCAGCTACAACTGAGGAAAAAGAAGATACTGTACCAGTTGCTACTGCTACAACGCCAGTTACAACTGAGGTAAAAGAAGATACTGCACCAGTTGCTACTACTACAACGCCAGCTACAACTGAGGAAAAGGAAGATACTGTACCAGTTGCTACTACAACACCAGCTACAACTGAGGTAAAAGAAGATACTGCACCAGTTGCTACTACAACTACGACGGAAGTGATTCCTACTACTAGTACGGAAGCATCGTCAGATGTTATTCCTTTACCTGCTGAAATTGAGATACCTGTAGTAGGGCAAGTAAATGATATCTCTTCTGATACTGAAGTTGCTGCTATGCCAGTTATTCAATTACCTAGTATGGAAGAAGATAAAAATGTGCTTCCTGAGGGTTTAACAGCATTATCTGAGGAAAAAGTTGAGGATAATTTTGATTTATTAAAGTTTGTTAGAGCTGATTCTAATACGGACAAGGCTATTCTTGTTACCCAAAAGCAAGTGGGTGCTTTAAGACGTTCTCGTGATACCCAAACGGCATTATTAAGTGTTCGTTCGGATAAACCAGCGTTAGAATCTGGTGATTTGGATGAGACTATGGATGATGCAGAAACTGTACCTGAGAATGTTACGGAAAGCCAATTAGAAGAAATGATGGATCAGCTTTCTGATCTATATAAAAATGGTGAAACAGATAAAGCTGAAGCTTTATCTGCACAGATTAGTGTTTTAAGTAAAAAATTGCCAACTGCTTAGGAGGATTGTATGGATAACCATTTAATGGATAAAAAGTTAAATGAAGATTGTTTTGATGAATACATTGAAAAAATCTTAAATATTTTCCGCCTATCCAGTAAGGAAAGTTCTATTTTATTGGATATAAAAATACAGAATTATCAAGTAACGATTGATCTTTCAATTGTAAATCAAGCGGGGAAAAAGGAAGAATTTAATGATGTTATTCTAAATTGTGATACCGTTTTTTATCAAAAATTTTTAATTCCACTTGTTGTAAAAATGGATTCTACTGTAGAGATAAAGACAAAAGATGTCGTTCATTTGTCTGAGAATGAATTGGTTACTTTTCGAATGATTACAGAGAATAATGATTTATTTACTGTAGATGGATTAAGTCTTGAAGATGCTAATCATTTATTAGATGTTGTTAAAGAAGAAAAGGAAGATAAAAAATTGATTGTTTCTAATAATGAAGGAACTGGTAATGCATGTGCTCTTATTCTTATGTTAAGTATATTAATGGGAGTTCTTGCTGTTATAATTAGATGTATGTAAAAAAAGTTATTGGAAGGAGAGGTATTTTATGCATAATAGAAAAGTTAAAAGTAGTGCTATTTATTATGCTAAAATATTAATCGCTATTTCAATAGCTTTATTTATTTATGGGATTTTTTTAAATGTAAGTAGTCGTTTTGATTTTTATGATCCAATTGATGATACTACTATTATCAATCAAGAGGAAAATACGGTTTCTATTACAACTTCTGATGGTAGTGAAGTTGTTCCGGGGAATACTATTGTTAATACAGATGATGGTAATCAAAGTAATAATAATTCTAAGAAAAGTATTCCTAGTGGCAATTCTGAATCTCGTAATTCTACTCTTTCGTCTATTGAACAAATTAATGAACAATTACGAAATACAATTGAAAAAACATATGATTTAGATGTGCTTTATGGAGATGAAACAAAAGGGTACAAAATTCCTACAACTGGTGATGATATCAATACTGTCCCTATTAGTGATCCTAATATTATTAATACACAATTAAATCATTTAAAAGAAGTTTTGGATTTATATCCGAAAGGATTATTTCGAGAAATAAAAAATGGAGGGATTCCACTTACTGTTTTGTTAATTAACAATTATGTGGAAAACAATAGTATTACAGGAATTACAGATTCTAGTTACTCTTATGCTCATATTTCTATTGCTGCTGTTCATCCTTTTGAGGAATCTTTTTATCATGAATCTTATCATTATATTGAAAGATATATGTTTAAACTAGGAGCTAATTTTAATAGTTGGAATAGCTTAAATCCAGAAGGCTTTACGTGGGGAACGATTCTTCAGGAGTATTCTTATAGTAATACTTTTAAAGCAGATGTTCCATTTGTAAATAATTATGCACAAAGCTCTCCTGCCGAAGATAGAGCATCTACTTTTGAATATATGATGGCTCCGACTAAAGCGAGTTGTTTAAATACGGGAACTACAGTGTGGAGAAAAGCAAATTATATGGCAAAGACTATGGAAGTTGTCTTAGATACAGTTAGTCCTAATGTTAAAGAGTATTGGGAACGTTATTTATAGAGGATGTTGTTATGGAAGAAATAATTATTAATGATTGTAATCTTACAGAAGAAGATATGAGTATGAGTGTTATCCGGGTAAAAGGTCTTATTATTAATTCAAAGGGAAAAATTCTATTAGCTCATAATAATAATACTTATCAATTTCCTGGTGGTCATGCTGAAGAAAATGAATCAACTGATGAATGCATTCTTCGGGAAATTAAAGAAGAAACAGGAATTTCAGTTGGTATACAAGAAAGACCTTTTCTATGTATTTCAACGTTTGATCCTAATTATTTTGGAACTGGAAAAAAAGTATTAAATCGTATTTATTATTATCGATTTATGACGGATGATACTCCAAATATTCAGGAAACACATTATGATGGATTAGAATTAGCTAGTGATTTTAATCTATTCTATATCAATTATACAGATTTGAAGTCTTTTTTAAAGAATTGTATAAAAGAAGGTACTATCGACGTTAACATTGGAAGAGAAATGTTAAATGTCGTTAATGTATATGATAAAGTATATGGAGGTTCTTTATGAAAATATTAGTTACGGGTGGTCTTGGCTTTATTGGAAGTCATACGGTAGTAGAATTACTAGAGGATGGTTATGAAGTAGTAGTAATTGATGATTTATCAAATTCAAGTTTGGAAATTATTGATTGTATTCAAAAGATAACGGGAAAAGATTTTTCTTTTTATCAGGAAGATGTGTGTGATTTGAATGCCTTGGAAAAAATTTTTTCTGAGCATAAAATAGATGCTGTTATGCATTTTGCAGGATATAAAGCAGTAGGGGAGTCTGTTCGTGAACCTATTATGTATTATGAAAATAATTTAGTATCTACTTTGCATTTATGCAAAAAAATGTTAGAACATGATTGTTTCAATTTTATTTTTTCTTCTTCAGCAACGGTTTATGGAGATCCTGAAAAGTTACCAATTACAGAAGATTGCAAAGTGGGCGGAACAACCAATCCTTATGGAACTACAAAATATATGATTGAGAGAATATTGAATGATATTCATATTGCTAATCCTAAATTTACCGTTATGGTTTTACGTTATTTTAACCCAATTGGAGCTCATGAATCGGGTCTTATTGGAGAAAAACCAAATGGTATTCCTAATAATTTAATGCCATATATTGTTCGGGTTGCTAGTGGTGAATTGGAAATTCTTAGCATCTTTGGAAATGATTATGATACACCGGATGGTACAGGAGTACGTGATTATATTCATGTTGTGGATTTAGCTAAGGGTCATTTATGTGCATTGAAAAAGGCTTTTGATTCAGAAGGAATCTTTTATTATAATTTAGGAACTGGTACTGGATATAGTGTGTTAGATCTTGTTAAAAATTTTGAGAAAGTTAATGGAGTAAAAGTGCCATATAAAATTGTTGAGAGAAGACCTGGAGATATTGCTAGCTGTTATGCTGATCCATCCAAGGCATATCGAGAGTTGGGGTGGAAAGCTCACTTTGGCTTGGATGAAATGATGAGAGATTCTTATCATTATATCTTAAAACAACATGAGGATGTGTAATTGTTAAATACTTAGTTGTTCTAAGTATTTTTTTATGTTAGAATATAGGAGTTGTTTATGAAGGAGGCGGAATATGAGTAAGTTTTATTTAGTACCTATTACGAGTCGAATGGTTTATACTTCAGGACAAGTTTTATTTGACTTATTAAAAAAAGTAGATGAAAATCTTTATCAAAGAGAGTTACAAAGAATTCAAAAGTCTTACTATACAGATCATTGTGATTCCACTGAGATTCAGTTTTTTAATCAAATGACTCATTCTTTATTCCAGGAAAAAGGGATTCCAGATAAAATTGTGGTTATAGGAGATGAAGATGGTTATTCTGAGTTGGTTACTCGTTCTATTCTTACTTGTGATAATTCTAGTTACATGGAAGTTTTTTCTGTATCGCAAGAGGATGTTATTTGTTTTATAGAAGAGGAATCTAATTATTCTGAAAATGTTGAGAGATTATTTAGTAATGCTTTTCTAAATGAGAAAAATTCTCAAAGTAATAGGTGATTAGAGAAAATCATTCATACTGTAAAATAGGTCATATAGGTCTTTTTTATAGTTGTTTTCTAATTATAAATACTGTATAATATTAGTCATTGGAGGAATTAGTATGGCAAAGAAAGAAAATAAGAATGTTCATGAAATACCTATAAAAGTTGAAGGAGAAGAATGGACAAAAGCTTGTGATAAAATTTTTTTAGAGAAACAGAAAACTGTTAAAGTTGATGGATTTCGTAAGGGAAAGGTTCCAAGAAGTATTTATGAAAAAAGATTTGGTAAAGAATCTTTATATTTAGATGCTGCTAATTTAGTATTACCAGAGGCTTATGAAAAGGCTTTAAAAGAATCTAAATTGGAACCAGTTGCTCAACCTACTATTGATATTAAAAGTATTGGGGAAAATGGAGTAGAATTCTTAATGAAAGTTATTACGAAACCAGAAGTCACTATTAAAAAGTATAAAGGTCTAAAGATAAAACCAGAGAAAGTTGAAGTAACGGATGAAGAGATAAATCATGAATTATCTCATTTATTAGAAAGATATACAGAGCTTGTAACAAAAGAAAAAGGTTCTGTTGAAAATGGCAATGTTGCTATTATTGATTTTGAAGGATTTAAAGATGGTGTTGCTTTTGATGGCGGAAAAGGAGAAAACTATTCTTTAGAAATCGGCTCTCATTCTTTTATTCCTGGATTTGAAGAACAAATTATTGGAATGAAAGTAGGAGAAGAAAAAGATTTAAATTTAACTTTCCCAGAGGATTATGGAGCAGAAGAGTTAGCTGGAAAAGATGTTGTATTTAAAGTAAAAGTAAATGAAATTAAAGAAAAACAAACTCGTGAATTAGATGAAGATTTCTTTGAAGATTTAGGAATGGAAGGAATTGATTCTGAAGAAAAATTACGTGATGAAATTAAAAAATCTATTCAAGCTCAAAAAGAAATGGAAGCTGAAAATAAGTATGTAGATGCATTGTTAGAAGCTGTCTCTAAGAATGTTGAAGTAGATATTCCAGAAGAAATGGTGGAAGAAGAAGTAGACCGTTTAATGACTCGTTTTGAAGAGCAAATGAAGATGCAAGGAATTTCATTAGATGTTTACTATCAATTTACAGGATCTAGTGAGAAAGATTTAAAAGCTCAGATGGAAAAAGAAGCTTATAATAATGTTCTTTATCGTTTAATGTTAGAAGAAGTTAAAGTTCTTGAAGAAGTTGAAGTTAATCCAGAAGAAGCAATGAGGGAAGCTGAAGAGCTTGCTAAGAAGTACAAAATGGAAAAAGATGAATTTTTAAGTCAATTTGGTGGAATAGATTTTGTAAAATATGACTTAGAAATGAGAAAAGTAATTGAATTATTAAAAGAATATAATAAATAATTTATTCAAAAATCCAATTTTTATGAATTGGATTTTTTTATGTCATTATTTCTGATACAAAAAATTTTTATATTATATTTTTTGCTATAAAAGTTTTTGCTTTTGGTTGAAAAAAAATAATAAATCTTTATAATAGAGAGCAGTATTTAAAAATTTGGGGGGTGCCTATCGGTGGATGATAAATTGTTTGTTTTAATTGTTAATGATATGGTCATATTCCCAAATAATGAAGTAAGAATTGAATATGATAATTCTTATGATAAACAGATGATAGAGATTGTTGATCGAATCGAAGACAATTTAATGCTAATTGTAAATCCTATTGAAGATGGAAATCTAGATGTTACTTCTTTTCCTAAGTATGGGGTCTTGGGAAGATTAAAACTTAAAATGAATGTACCAAATGGTAAAACTCGTATTGTTATTGAAGGGATTGAAAGAGTTGAAATTTCTGCTTTTGAAGAAGAAGGAAATTTTTATCGTGCTTCTTATCAAAATGTTGAAATAGAGAAATCTGAAGAAGATAAGACTTATTATAATATTTTAGTGAAATCATTAGAAAACTATATTACTAAAGTTCCTTATATGGGTAATGCTATTATGGGTCAGATTGGAGGAACAGAATCCTTAAATGATTTGTGTGATTTAATTGCTAGTTTCTTACCAATTGGATATGAAGAAAAGAAAAAATATATTACTACTATTAGTCCGATTGCACGAGCTAAATATTTGATGGTCGATATGAATCGTGATTTGAAATTTGTTGAATTAGAGCAAAGAATTGAAGCGGAAGTTGAGAAAGAATTAAACGATACGCAAAAAGAGTATTTTTTGCGTGAAAAAATTAAATTGATGCAAAAGGAACTAGGCGAGGGAAATAGTAAAGAAAGTGAAGTAGAACGTTTTTCAAAGAAAATTTCTAAATTAAAGTGTAATGCTAAAGTAAAAGAAAAAATAAAGAGAGAATTAGATCGTTATGATAGTTTGAATAGTAATTCTCCAGAACTTGGTATGATTAGAGAATATTTAGATTGGATGATGAATCTTCCTTGGAATCATTATACGAAAGATACGGATAATTTAATAAAAGTAAAAAATATTTTAGATTCCTCTCACTATGCTTTAGAAGAAGTAAAAGATCGTATTTTAGAATATTTAGCAGTAAAACAAAATACGAATAATTTAAGAAGTCCTATTTTATGTTTGGTTGGACCTCCAGGAGTTGGGAAAACATCTTTAGCACTTAGTATTGCGAAAAGTTTAAATCGTAAAACTGCTAAAATAAGTGTTGGAGGAATTAATGATGAGGCAGAAATTGTAGGGCATAGGCGAACTTATATTGGGGCATCTCCAGGAAGAATTATTCAAGGAATCCGTAAAGCCGGAACAACCAATCCCGTATTTATTATTGACGAGATTGATAAAATGACGAAAGACATTAAGGGAGATCCTGCTAGTAGCTTATTGGAGGTATTGGATCCAGAGCAAAATAATAAATTCTCTGATCATTATATTGAAGAAGATTTTGATTTGTCGAGTGTCATGTTTATCGCAACTGCTAATTATGTAGAACAAATTCCATATGAATTACGAGATCGTTTAGAAATTATTAATATTTCAAGTTATACAGAATATGAAAAGTTAGATATAGCAAAAAATCATTTAATTCCTAAAGAGTTAGAAGAACATGGTTTAACCAGTTTACAAGTTCAAGTTGAAGATGAGGCTATTTTAACGTTAATTCGAAATTATACCAAAGAAGCAGGCGTTCGTGAATTAGAAAGAAATATTGCTACATTATTCCGAAAAATTGTAAAAAAACTTTTATTAAATTCTAATGAGGTTTTTTATAGTATTAATAATGAATTGGTAGAAGAATTGTTGGGAAAAAAGAAATATACTTATATGGAAAACTTTCAAGAAGCGGAAGTTGGTGTTGTTAATGGAATGGCCTATACTGTATTTGGTGGAGATATTTTACCAATTGAAGCGACTTTATTTAAAGGAAAAGGGGATTTAGTTTTGACAGGTTCTTTGGGTGATGTGATGCAAGAGTCTTGTCATATTGCTTTAGATTATATTAAATCAAATATGAAAATTTTTAAAATTGATAGTAAATTATTTGAAGAAAATGATATCCATATTCATTTCCCAGAGGGTGCAATTAATAAAGATGGTCCTTCTGCTGGAGCAGCAATTACAACAGCTTTAGTTAGTTTATTTACGAATCAAAAAGTAGAAAAGTCTATTGCTATGACAGGGGAGATTACTCTTCGTGGGAGAGTACTTGGTATTGGTGGTTTAAAAGAAAAAGTAATTGGTTCTCATCGAGCAGGAATTAAAACAATTTATATTCCATCTGAGAATGAAAAAGATTTAGATGAGATTCCAGAGGAAATCAAGAAAGATATTTGTTTTATATCTGTTCATAAATATAAAGAAATCTTTGATTCCGTTTTTAAAAGGAGTGAAAAAAATGGGGGATAATATTGCTTCAGAAGACGAGTATAGTGTATCGGATTTTCAAAATGTTTTATGTTTAAGAAATCAGTTAATAAATGTTCCTTTACCTAAACTATTAGAGGTTTATCAGGACTATGACGCTTACTTGATTTTTTTAGATTCAGTTGCTGTCATGTCTGCTATTGATAGTGCTTTTTTACTGTTTGATGATTCTTTTCCTGAAAAAATTCATAAAGTCATACAAATTCATCGTTTTTCATCTAAAGATTCACATATTTCTGATGTTATTAATAGTATTATTATGTATTTAAATGGTATACAATCTTATTCTGATAATGTAAAAAATAGTTTAAAAAATGGTTATCTAGATTATCATGAAGATATTCGTGATTGCCAAATGGATGATAATCAAGTCTTTTTAGCTGCTCTTGCTTATGATGCACAGGTGTATGTAGCTTTGGAAAATGATACAATGGAGAACATAACGGAGGATGATTTGTTCTTATCGTCAATCAATTATTTATTAGAAACGATTCCAGATTTATTTAAAAATTCAGCTGTTCAAAAAAGAGTGATGGATAAACTAGAAGAGTTATCAAAGACTAAGGGATTTTTTCAAACACAGATAAGGGAGTATTCTAAAAGTACTATTTCTCATTTTCAAAAAGTAAAAGAAAGCAATTCGTTTTGATTGATTCTAATATGATAGATTGCTATAATATAGTAAATGGAGGTAAATTATGAAATTAAAAGGAAGTAAAACAGAACAAAACTTAATGACTGCTTTTGCAGGAGAATCTCAAGCAAGAAATAAATATACATATTTTGCAAGTAAAGCTAAAAAAGAAGGGTATGAGCAAATTGCAGCTATTTTTGAGGAGACTGCTAATAACGAGAAAGAACATGCTAAAATGTGGTTTAAAGAATTACATGATGGAGAAGTTCCTTCTACTATTGAAAACTTAGAGGCAGCTGCTGATGGTGAAAACTATGAATGGACGGACATGTACGATGAGTTTGCTCGTGTTGCTGAAGAAGAAGGATTTAAAGCTATTGCAGCTAAATTTAGAATGGTTGGTGAAATTGAAAAACACCATGAAGAAAGATATAGAAAGTTACTTAAGAATATTGATGATAAGATAGTATTTTCTCGTGATGGAGATGCTGTATGGATTTGCCGTAATTGCGGACATATTGTAGTAGGTAAAGAAGCTCCAAAAGTTTGTCCTGTTTGTGCACATCCACAAAGTTATTTTGAATTAAGAGCTGAAAATTATTAATACTAAAGGTTCTATGTGGACCTTTTTTATACTTTTGGAAAGAGGTAAGTATGTTGAAAGAGAAGTCTTGTGGTGCAGTAATTTATAAGTTTGTTGATAATAAAGTATATATATTACTTGTTAAACATAATAGTGGTCATTGGTCTTTTTCTAAGGGACATATGGAGAAAGATGAGACA
>CACZOQ010000030.1 GCA_902782835.1 uncultured Erysipelotrichaceae bacterium
AAACATTTCATTTTAACTCTTCTCTATTAAATTTTATTTTCCAGGAAAAAATTTATCTATGTTTCACGTGAAACATTATTATTTTTTTATAAAAAAAGATTTTACCAATAAAAAAAGTGGTTAAAATCCCACATTTTTTTATTCATTTATATTATTATCCATTATATTATCAGAGGTATCACAATCATTATCACGTACAACCAATGCTACAGTAGAAACCTTTTGATCATCTTTTAAATTAATTAAACGTACCCCTTGGGTAGCTCTTTTCAATGTAGAAACTTGTTCTAAAGGTAACTTAATAATAATACCACTATCCGTAATAATCATTAGATCTAGTGAATCATCAGGATTTAAACATTTTAAAGAAGCCATATTTCCATTTTTTTCAGTAACATTTAATGCTTTAACTCCTTTACTTCCTCTGTGAGTTTTACGATATTCATCAATGATAGTCTGTTTTCCATAACCATTTTCAGTAACAATTAATACGGAATGCCCAGGATCAATAACTTCTGCTCCAACAACTATAGAACCATCTAGTTCTATACCTTTTACTCCAGAACTACTTCTACCCATTGATCGAACTTCATTTTCATCAAAGCGAACTAATCTTCCATTACTTGCACCTATAACAATTTCATTTTTTCCACAAGTACTTCTAACACTAATTAATTCATCATTTTCCTTTAATATGATAGCAATTTTACCACTTTTACGAATGTTATCAAATTCATGAATTGGTGTTCTTTTAACAATACCATTCTTTGTAGTAAACATTAGATATTTAATTAAATCATCGTCTTGTCGAATACTAACTATCGAACTAATGTTTTCTTCTTTTTCCAATGGTAATAAATTAATAATTGGTAATCCTTTAGATTGTCTAGAAAATTCAGGAACTTCATATCCTTTCATGCGATAAACTCTACCACGATTTGAGAAGAATAATATATAATCATGTGTATTCATAGAAATTAAATGTTCTACAAAATCCTCTTCATTAGTAGACATTCCTTTAATACCTACTCCACCTCTATTTTGAGTTTTATAAGTATCCGCTCTAAGTCTTTTAATATAACCATTCTTTGTAAGATTAATTATGATATCTTCTTCTGGAATCAAAGACTCATCTTCTATATATTCAATAGCTGTCATATCTATATTTGTTCGTCTTTCATCTCCATATTTTTGTTTAATTTCAATTAATTCATTTTTAATAACTTCAAGAATTCTTTCATCACTAGCTAAAATAGCCTTTAATTCAGAAATTAATTTTAATAAATCAGCTAATTCATTTTCTACTTTTTCACGCTCTAAACCTGTCAATCTTCTCAAACGCATCTCTAGAATAGCATTCGCTTGAATCTCAGTTAATTGAAACCCATTCATCAATCCTATTCTTGCATCTTCATCTGAATCAGAACCACGAATTACTTTGATAACAGCATCAATATTATCCAAAGCAATTTTTAAACCTTCTAAAATATGAACTCTTTTTTCCGCAACATCTAAATCAAATTTAGTACGTCTAATAATAACTTCTTTTTGATATTCAATATACTTAGCAATAATTTCCTTTAAACCTAGAGTTTTGGGAACCCCTTGATCTAACATTAAGAAAATAATACCATATGTAGTTTGAAATTGAGTATGTTTATATAACTTGTTTAAAACAACCTGAGCATTAGCATCCCTCTTTAACGTAATAGTAATCTTAATACCATCTTTTAAATCCGAATGATAATCAGAAATGCCATCTATTATTTTATTATGAACAAGCTCAGCAACTTTATTTTTTAATTCTAAAGTATTAACACCATATGGAACTTCATCAATAATAATTTGATGTTTTCCATTTTCCTCTTCGATAGTAGCTTTACTTCGAATTGTAATAGTTCCTCTACCGGTTTCATAGGCTTTTCTAATGCCACTATTGCCTAAAATAATCGCTCCTGTTGGAAAATCTGGCCCCTTAATATACTGCATCAATTCATCTAATTCAATATCAGGATTATCAATATAGGCAACACAACCATCGATAACTTCACCTAAATTATGTGGAGGTATATTAGTAGCCATGCCGACAGCTATTCCAGTCGTACCATTTACTAATATATTAGGAAAACGAGAAGGTAAAACTTCTGGTTCTCTTTCACTCTCATCAAAATTAGGGACAAAATTAACCGTATCTTTATTAATATTTCTAAGTAATTCCAAAGAAATTTTAGATAATCTAGATTCAGTATACCGCATAGCAGCAGCACCATACCCTTCAATATTACCAAAATTTCCATGGCCATCAACTAACATATAACGATAAGAAAAATCCTGAGCCATACGAACCATAGCCTCATAAATAGAAGAATCTCCATGAGGATGATATTTACCCATAACATCTCCAACTATTCTAGCGCTCTTCTTATGAGGTTTATCAGGAGTATAACCAGATTCATACATAGAGTATAAAATACGTCTATGAACCGGTTTTAAACCATCCCTTAAATCAGGTAAGGCACGAGCTACAATAACACTCATAGAATACTCTAAAAACGAATCTTGAACTTCTTTAACAATATTATTTTTTTCTAATCGATCCATTTAAAACCCTCCTAAATATCTAAATTTTCAACATATGTTGCATTTGTTTCAATAAATTCACGACGCGGTTCTACTTCTTCCCCCATTAATTTAGAGAAAACCTCATCAGCAGCAATAGCATCATCTACAGTTATTTGTCTTAAAACTCTAGATTGAATATTCATAGTAGTCTCATTCAACTCCTCAGCATCCATTTCACCCAAACCTTTCATACGAGTAATTTCATATTTAGTATTTGGAGAAAGATTGCTTAAATAATCATCTCTTTCCTCTTCATTTAACACATATTTAATAGTTTTACCATGCTTTATACAAAACAAAGGAGGTTGAGCCGCATAAACATGACCTGCTTCTACAAT
>CACZOQ010000031.1 GCA_902782835.1 uncultured Erysipelotrichaceae bacterium
ATATCATCGATTACTCCCATCTTACTTTGAGGTGGTAGAATCGTTGCTTTTTCCACAATTTCCGGTTCACCATTTTCATTTTGGAAGGAAACTAAAGCTTCACCTGTTCCAAGCGCTAGAATTGCTTCTGCTGTATTAAATTTAGGATTTTCTCTAAATGCATCAGCTGCTACTTTAACCGTTCTTTGTTCAGCTGGAGTATAAGCTCTTAGAGTATGTTGAACACGATTACCTAATTGGGCAATAACTTCATCTGGAATATCTGTTGGGCTTTGAGAAATGAAGTATAGTCCTATTCCACGAGAACGAATTAGTTTTACTACTTGTGTTATTTGTTTTAATCGATAACTTGGCATTCCATTAAATAATAGATGTGCTTCATCAAAGAAGAAAACTATTTTTGGTTTTTCTAGATCCCCTACTTCTGGCATCTTATTAAATAAATTGGTTAATAACCATAGAAGGAATGAGGCATATAAATCTGGAGATTGGAATAATTCTACAGCATGTAGAATATTAATGATTCCCTTTCCATTCGCATCTACTCCAATAAAATCCCCTATATCTAATTCTGGTTGGCCAAAGAATTTATCAGCCCCTTGATTTTCTAATGTTAATAAACATCTTTGAATAACACCTATTGATTGAGTTGTAATGTTTCCATATTTGGTTATAAAATCATTTTTATTATCTCCAACATATTGTAGTAATAATCTTAAATCTTTCGTATCATCTAAATGCCAATTATTGTCTTTTGCAATTTTATATACAATCGCAAGAACTCCTTCTTGAGCTTCTGATAGTCCTAACATCATCGATAGGATTTCTGGCCCTACTGAATCAAGAGATGTACGAATCGGATGACCATAGGCACCAAAAATATCCCAAAATCTTACTGGGAAATTTTTATAATCAAACTCTTTAATACCTAATTTCTCTAGTCTTTTTTCTAAACTTTCACTTGTCTCTCCTGGTAGTGCAGTCCCTCCTAAGTCTCCTTTTACGTCTGCTAGGAAAACTGGTACTCCTGCATCTGAAAATGATTCTGCCATTACCTTTAATGTAATTGTTTTTCCAGAACCACTTGCTCCTGTAATCAATCCATGACGGTTTGCCTTGTCTAATAGAATTGATAATTCCTTCTTGTCTGATTTTCCAATCAATACTTTATTATCTTTATACATAAACGACCTCCATTTGTTTTATTATATCATACTCAAAAAAAAAGAACTAGAAAGTTCTTTATTCATCCGATAGATTATCAAAATAACCTTGTATAAAGACTACTGGTGTTCCTTTATCTCCACTACCACTTGTTAAATCACATAGAGACCCTATTAAATCTGTTAATCTTCTTGGCGTAGTTCCTTGTGTTATCATTTTTCCTTTTAAATCTTTAGATTTGTTACGAATTTCATTTTTAATTGCTTCTTTTAATTCATCACCTTTTAAATCTGCAAATTTATTATCCGAAACATATTTTAATTTTATTTCATTTGGAGTTCCTTCTAGTCCACTGGTGTAAGCTGGTGATACTACTGGGTCTGCTAATTCCCATATTTGTCCTACTGGATCTTTAAATGCTCCATCTCCATAAACCATTACTTCTATTGTCTTACCAGTTTTCTCTTTTAGTCTTCGTTGGATTTCTTCTACAAGAGTTTGTCCTGTTCTTGGAAATAGTTTTAATCTTTCTTCTGTTGATTTGTTAGATCCTAACATTCCATATTTTTCATTATAACCACTTCCATTGATTGGTTCTTGCATAATTTCAAACAGTCCAAATACGTTAGCTCCATTATTTTGTAATAATTCTTTGGTATGATAACGAGTATGAATATCACAATTAATTACATTTCTGGTGTAGTTCAAAATATCTGTAGCATTATTTGATAAAACAAATACTGCTTCACAGTTTTCTTTTTCAATTAAGTCTTTATAGAAATCTATCATATTGATTCCCGTAAATGGATGAAGCCAATCTCCAAAATTCTTTCTATATTCAGACTCAGAAATAGTACTATCTAATGTGAATTCACTTTTATATAATTTTTCCTCATCTAATATCTCATTTCCTACTTCATCTCTTGGAAATGATAATTGTACATATAGTTTTTTCGTACTTCTCGCAATAGCTTTAAGAATTAGTGAAAAACGATTTCTACTTAAAATTGGAAAAATAATTCCTAATTCTTCTGGATTATGGAACTTCTTTTTTATATCTTCAGACACTTCATCTACTGTTACATAATTTCCTTCACTAATACCCACTACTGCTTCTGTGATGGCAATAATATCTTTGTCTCTAAATTCAAATTGATTATTTTTACTAGCATTTAGAATCGTATCTACTACAATGGTTGCTAGATCATCATTCTCTTTTATGATTGGAGTTCGAATTCCTCTTACTATGGTTCCAATATCTCTCATTTTATCATTCCTTTCTTATATTTTTATTCTATCATATTTATCATTGCTTTTTTATTCTATTTTTTAGCTTCCTTTTATGATATAATGAATATAATAATAAAAAGAAAAAGATTCTTAAAATGAAGTGAACCCCATTTAGGGCACTTTAATAAAAAAGACTTTTAAAGTAAAATAACATCTCAAGAAAGTGAGGTGTTATTTTTATGGGTAAATATAATAAATATAGTAATGAACTACGGCTAGAAATTGTCAATAAATATTATAACAATGAAGGTTCAAGTAGAAGTCTTGGAAAAGAATACAATATATCTTATAAAACTATTGATAATTGGATTCAAAAGCATAAACGAACTAACTACAATTTTAAAGACAAT
>CACZOQ010000032.1 GCA_902782835.1 uncultured Erysipelotrichaceae bacterium
CGAGATGATGATTAAGATAAGGAGGAATAAACTAAGGCAAATAGAAAATTAGGTAGAGATAATAAACATAGAAGAAGTATGTTAGCTACTTTAACAAAACAAGTAATCACAAATGAAAGTATTACTACAACAGATACTAGAGCAAAAGAAGTACGTAAGTTTGTAGATAAAATGATTACTTATGGTAAAAAAGGTGATTTAGTATCTCGCCGTAAAGCGTTAGCTTTTCTACACAATGATAAAGTTGTTGTTGAAAAAATATTCAACGATTTAGCAAAACGCTATGAAAATCGTAATGGTGGATATACACAAATTTTAAAAGTTGGAGAAAGACGTGGAGACGCTTCTCTAATGGTTCTTTTAAAATTAGTAGATGAAACAAAACCAGAAGAAGAAAAGAAACCTGCAAAGAAAGCTTCAAAGAAAGAAAAGAAGGAAGAAACAAAATAAAGCAAGTAGAAATACTTGTCTTTTTTTTGATATGAAAAAAATAAAAAGATAATGATAATAGAGGAACATAAATCTTACAGAAATATAGGATTTATTTTTATACTAGAATTATAGATTAATTTTTGATACAATATTATTAGAAGAAGTAGGTGATTGTATGAAAGCTTTAATTACAGGTGCATCTTCTGGAATCGGACTCGATATGGCTAGATATTTAGCAACACAAAAATGTGAGCTAATACTAGTAGCTAGAAATAAAGAAAAGTTAGAAGAAATTCAAGAACAATTACCAACCAAAGTAACAATCATAGTAGCAGACTTATCGAATGAACAACGTGTAAAAGAATTATATGTTCTTGCCAAAAAAGAAAATATTGATATATTAATCAATAATGCCGGATTAGGAGACTTTGGATATTTGACCGATACGGATATAAATAAAGATCTTGAACTAATTAATACCAATATAAAAGCTCTTCATATTTTAACAAAATATCTCGTAAAAGATATGGAAAAAAGAAATACAGACTCTTACATATTAAATGTTGCCTCATCTGCCGCATTTCAACCTGGTCCACTTATGAGTACATATTATGCTACTAAATCCTATGTGTATCAATTAACAGAAGCATTGTATTATGAAGAAAAAAAGAAAAAAACAAAAGTACATGTTTCTGTATTATGTCCAGGGCCTGTTCAAACAAACTTTAATAATGTAGCTGGAGTAGATTTTTCTGTAAAACCATTATCTAGTACATATGTGGCAAAATACGCAATTGATAAAATGTTTGAAGAAAAAATGTTAATAATTCCAGGAACCAAGATGAAGTTAGCAAAATTTTTTGGAAGATTTTTATCCGATAAAGCCTTATTAAGAATGACTTATCGTATTCAAAAGAAAAAAGCCAACCATTAGTTGGCTTTTATAAATTATGATTGGGGAGGTTGAAAAATGTCTAATATTATTATGTTGACAGACTTTTATTATGAAAATTTGTTTCAAGGACTAAATATGAGTATAAAAAAGAACTCTTTTACAACGATATCAGGTCCAAATAATTGTGGTAAAACAACACTAATGAGAATATTATCTAGAGAAACAATCACAGATAATATCGTAATGATAAAAGAAAGAGATATCAATGATTTTTTAATGGAAGAATATGGGAAAGTGATTCAATGTATCATTCCTCTAGAAATAATATTTGATGAAACGACATTAGAAGAAGAATTCTATCTATATATAGATTCATTAGAAGAAATAGAAAATATGTTAAAATTCTTTAAGTTGAATAAATTATTAACAAAATCCATTAAGAATTTAACCTCCAAAGAGATTATTCTATCTCAGATAGTCATTGCTTTAATCCAGAAGCCAACGATTTTATTAATAGATAATCTAAATTCCTACTTTGATGAAGATGAGAGAAAAGAAATTATAGAATTTTTAAAAGAAATAAAAAAAGAAAATGAAATAACGATAATAATGACCACAAATTGTCTAAATGATAGCCTACTGACAGATTATTTGATAATATTAGATGAAGGAAGAATTATATTAGAAGGATCTCCAATAGAAGTTTTACAACAAGATAATACAATTAATAAAATTGGATTAGAATTACCATTCATGGTAGATTTATCAGTAAAACTAAAAGACTATGATTTAATAGATACAATTGAATTAGATAAAAATAGGATGGTAGATGAATTATGGAAATGATGTGGAAAGACTCAAAAACAAATGATTCTAATATTCAATTTCAATTAACAGAAGAAATCAATGGAATTTGTGGAAATGATAAAGAACAAATCATGGAACGTATTTATCTAAAAAATAATGATAAAGAAAAAATACTAATAGATGGGGAAGAATTATCTCACATTGAAATTTTACTATATAAAAAGAAAATAGGAATTGTTCGTAAAAATATAGAAACTAGTTTTCACAACAAAGTATATGAAAGAATGTACTATGAAATTAGAAAGAAAAAAATAGTTTTAAAAAATCCTAAGAAAAAGGTAACAGATGCCTTAAAGATTGTAGGATTGACAGAAGAATATTTAAATCGAACGATTCATTCATTATCATCATCAGAAAAGAAAAAAATTCAGATAGCAATAGCACTATTATCAAATCCTGTCATCATCATTTTAGAAGAACCATTTTTAACTTTAGATTCAAAAAATGAAAAAAAACTATGGCTTTTACTGCAAAGAATGAAAGATCAATACAACAAAATGATTGTAATTGTTAGCGATGATACCAATAAATTGTACCAGTATACAAAGCATCTAATTGTTGCAAGAAATAAAAAAATAGTAATAGAAGGAGATACAAAAGAAATTCTCGAAAAAGAAGATTTATTAAAGAAAAATAAAATAAAAGTTCCAGAAATAGTAGATTTTACTTGTATAGCAAAAAAGAAAAAGAATGCAAAAATAGAGTTTCATAAAGATATTAGAGATATTATTAAAGATATCTATAAACATGTTTAGGAGGAAGTATATGAGGTTTTTAATTAAGTTTTCCTATGATGGAAGTGGATATTGTGGATTTCAAACCCAAAAAGGATTAAACACCATTCAAGAGAGAATGGAAGAAGCTCTATCTATTGTCAATAATCATACCAAAACAAATCTTATTGCAACAGGAAGAACGGATAAAGGAGTTCATGCACTATGCCAATATGGACATGCTGATATCAATGTAAATATTACAGAAAAGAAATTAAAAAGAGCTCTAAACAGTAATCTTCCAGATGATATACATGTAATCGATACTAGAATTGTGGAAGATGACTTTCATGCCCGTTATCAGGCATCTAAAAAAGAATATCAGTATATCCTAAATATGGGAGAGTATAATCCATTAGAAAGAAACTATGTCTTTCAATATAATTATGAATTAAATATAGATAAAATGAGAGAAGCTATTCAATATTTTCTAGGAGAACATGATTTTAGAGCGTTTGTAACAGATAATAAAGAAAAAGAGAATTGTGTTCGAACGATAGAAAAAGTAAATTTAGAACAAAAAGAGAAAAAATTAATCTTCACTTTTATTGGAAATGGATTTTTAAGATACCAAGTAAGAAATATGGTGGGACTACTGATAAAAGTTGGTGAAGAAAAAATATCCCCAGAAACTGTGGATAAAATATTAGAAAGTAAAGATCGTACGATGTCTGGTAAAACTGCTCGACCAGAAGGATTATATCTTGTAAATGTAGAATTTGAAACCAACCAGAAACAGTAAAACTGGACAAATTGGCGGTTTTGTGGTATAATATAGCCACATTTGAAAAAATGTGGGGTTGGTTATATGAAAAAAGAAGAAAGACAAAAGTGGAAACAACAAATTAAATTGTGTGAAAAATTTGGTGCCAAAAGATTCCAAAAAGTAGTTTTTGGAGTAGAAAAAGCAAAATTCAAAGTTTTAAAAACGATAGCACCGAATTTTATTGAATATTATGATAAATATTGTGATTGGAAAAAGAAAAAAGCCTTAAAAAGAGCAAAAACACAAGAAGAAAAAGATATGATTATTCAGCGAGCACAATTCGAAAAGATGGCAATGAGAAAAGAGTTCCATCAAGAGAAAAATAGAAATTATCATATGGATTCAAAAAAACCAACAGAAATATATCAGTATTTAGAATGGAATAAAGGTGTTCATAAAAAAGGAATGATCAAGAATGCAATTCTATTACCTATCTTTATAGGAGGAAGTATTATGGGTGTTCCAGGAGCACTTCCACTAGCAATCTTTGAGTTATTGAGTGCAGGTATTAACTTTGAATGTATTAACATTCAAAACTATAATATTGGTCGCTATAAAATAATGGAAGAAACAATGAAAAAAAGAGAAGCTCGAACGGTCAAAAAAGATATTGAAGAATTCGGTCAAGCTTCTGAAGTAATATACAGTACTATGAAAAAGAAAGAGGATTTACCTAGTTGGGATGAAATCTTACAAGGAATTAGAAATCCTGAACAGTTAAAGCAATTTAGAGAAATGTTATTAAGAGAACAAAGCAATAGAGTAGCAGAAAAAGGGGGAGTAAGAATATGAGTTCATCATTAATCATAACAGGAGTTGTAGCGGGAGCTGGCGTAACTGCCTACACAACAGGATGTGGAAAAGGATTCCAAGCAGATAGAGCTACATCTTTAGCAATAACAACTACATCAACAGTTGCCATGGGACTTGGTGGAACATTAATGAATCATCACACCATGGATGAGATTCATCAAAAATATGGATCTGCATATATTGAATCAATGTCAGATGAAGAATTAGTAGAAGCTTTAGAATCATTAAATTTACTAGCAGCTTCTTCCGACGAAGAAAAAACATCTAAATTAGTGTAAAATATAAGAAAAGTATTGATTTTTAATACTTTTTTTAGTATAATTCTAATCGGTACATTCAAATATCCCACCTTAATCTACTCCTGGGAAAAGTAGATTAGAGAAAAGGAGAAAAAATATGACAAGTTATATGCAAAAAAAAGAAACAGTAGATCGTAAATGGTATGTTATTGATGCAGAAGGAAAATCTTTAGGTAGAGTGGCAACTTTAGCAGCAACATATTTACGAGGAAAAAACAAACCTACATATACACCACACATTGATTGTGGAGATTACATTATTATCATTAATGCTAGTAAAGTAAATTTAACTGGTAATAAGTTAGAAACAAAAATGTATTACAACCATTCAATGTATACTGGTGGATTAAGAGAAAGAAATGCAAAAACAATGCGTGAACAATATCCAGAAGAAATGGTAGAAAGAGCAGTAAAAGGTATGCTACCACATAACAGATTAGGAAGACAAATGTACAGAAAGTTATTTGTTTATGCAGGAAGCGAGCACAAGCAAGAGGCTCAAAAGCCAGAAGTGCTTGAAGTTAAGTAGGAGGGTTAGAACATGGCAAAAGAAAAGAAAAACGTTTATACAGGAACTGGACACCGTAAGTCTAGCGTTGCAAGAGTAACTTTAACTTCAGGAACTGGAAAGATAACAGTAAATGGAAGAGATGTAAAAGAATACTTTCCATCTGAAATATGTGTAATGGATTTAACACAACCTTTAGATTTAACAAACACTAGAGATATGTTTGACGTAGATGCAAAAGTAAAAGGTGGAGGATTCCAAGGTCAAACAGGAGCAATTCGTTTAGGAATTACTAGAGCATTATTAGATTACGATAAAACAACACCTGCTGAATCAGAAAATAGTTTTCGTAAGACTCTTAAAGTTGCTGGATTTATTACTAGAGATTCTCGTAAGAAAGAACGTAAGAAACC
>CACZOQ010000033.1 GCA_902782835.1 uncultured Erysipelotrichaceae bacterium
GAAAATTACTAAATTGCTAACTGTTATGTAAGCTACAAATGTCTCTAAATCGAATACAAGTTTAAAGTCCATAAATATGGGCTTTTTTAAATGCTTTATAATTAAATATCTATATACAACTATATTCATCTTAGATTTGACTGCTTAGTGATAGAAATTATAATGAATATGATATAATTTTGTTGGAGATGATCATATGAATGATTACTTTGGTAATGATGAATATTGGAAAGAAAATATTCATAAAAATTTAGAAGAAGATATATGGATTGATGAATATAAAGATTATTTTAATGGAAGTGGATTGTGTCTAGACTTAGGTTGTGGGATTGGCCAATTTACTAAAAGACTTATGGAATATGGCTATGATGTAATTTCATCAGATATTTCAGATATAGCACTGAATAAAGTAAAAGAGTTTAATAAAAAAATTGTAAAAGCAGATATGCGAAAGCCATTACAGTTTGATGATGAAAAGTTTGACCTAGTATTTGCTAACTTATCAATTCATTATTTTTCTGATGAAGAAACCAGAAATCTCTTAAAAGAAATTAAAAGGATTTTAAAAGATGGTGGACTATTGATTGGTAGTGTTAATGGTATACAAGGATTACAAAATATAAAAGATACTGCGGAAGTGCTAGATCATCATTTCTATTTGAATAAAGGAAAATATATTAGATTATTTGATAAAAAAGATTTAAAAGAATATTTAAATAGTTTTGATATAATAAAAATAGAGGAAAGAGAAACAATAAGGTTTAATTATAAAAAGAATTATATAATATTCATAGCCAAAAAAGATGGGAAGTGATTGTGTGAAAATCATTTATATGCATCATGCAGAAAGAAAGATTAGTAAAGATCATTTAAATCCAGTATTAAGACAATTAGAAGATATTACAGATATCGGGATTCAAGAAGCAGAACTATTATCGAAACGACTAGAAAAAGAAAACATTACAGCAATTGTTACTTCACCATACCTAAGATGTGTCCATACATCTGAAATCATCAATCAATATCATAATGCACCAATAATAAAAGATGAAAGATTGAATGAAATGGAAAAAGGTGAAGAATGGCAAACTCTATTAAAGAGAAATATGGAAGCTATAGACGATATTGTAAACCAGTATAGTGATGATGATACCATAATATGCATGACTAGTGGGGTAAACATTTCAGCATTTATTTGTTATTTTTATAATATAGAACCAACCAATGATGTTCCTTGGAGTCAAGCGGGGGATATTTCACCGATTATCTTTACCAAGGGTAAAAGAATATTAGACTAATAAAAAGGAAGATGGATATGAACAATACTAAATTAATAGAATATCTAGAGTTTGCAAAAGAAATTGCTTATGAAGCAGGAAAAATTATTACAAAGTATTTCTATGAAGATAATGGAGAAAAATATAAATATGATCAAACGATTGTAACAAAAGCAGATACAGAAATTAATCAATTATTAATTGATAGAGTAAAAGAAAAATATCCCAATCATTCAGTAGATGGAGAAGAAGAACAATTTGGAAAGAGTGATTATGTATGGGTATGTGATCCAGTAGATGGAACTGCTATGTATGCGAGGCATGTTCCTGTTGCGGTATTTTCATTAGCCTTAGTAATAGATGGCGTATCAACTATTGGTGTTGTATATGATGCATTTACAGACAATTTATACTATGCAGCTAAAGGAAAAGGAGCTTATAAGAATGATTTGAAAATAGCAGTAAATAATATAGAATTAACGGATATGAGAAGCATTGCTAATATGGATATGTGGCCAACTGCAGACTATAATTTATATGATGTTATAAAAGAGTTAGGGAAAAAAACATATTTTGTAAGTCTTGGAAGCATCATAAGAGCATGCATGTGTGTTGCAAATGGAGACTTTAATTTAGCTATCTTTCCTGGAACAAAACATAAAAACTGTGACATTGCTGCAGTAAAGGTAATTGTCGAAGAAGCTGGTGGCAAAGTGACAGACTTATTTGGTAATGAACAACGGTATGATAGAGATATTAATGGAGCAATTATCAGTAATTCCATCGTTCATGATGAAGTGACAAAAGTATTAATCAAAAATTTGAAGGGAGAACAAATGAAAGTAGATAACGGTTTAAAAGAATATTTAGAAGAGAATATTATTCCTCTATATGATAACAATTATATAGGTGATGGAAGAGATAGAATTGAATATGTACTGAAACGTAGTCGAGAAATCATAAAAGAAAACCAACTAGACATAAATAATGATATGCTATATGCAATCATTTGTTACCATGATATACGAAAAAATAATCAGGAAAAAGAACATGAACTACATAGTGCAGAAATGATGGCAAAGGATGAATTCATGAAATCATTCTTTACCGAAGAACAAAGAATAATCATGAAAGAAGCGATCGAAGATCAAAGAGCAAAAAAAGATACAGAGCCAAGAAACATCTATGGAAAACTATTATCTTCTGCATCTCGTAATTCTTCTGTCGAACAGTGTTTAAAAAGATCCTATTATTATGGTAAAAAGAAGAATCCAAATGCAACAGAAAACCAAATATTTGAAGGAGCCTATCAAGCACTTTTAGATAAGTTTGGAGAAAATGGATATGCTAAATTCTATTTTAAAGATTCAACATATGAGAGTTTCTTAAAAGAAATTAGACAATTATTATTAGATAAAAATAGTTTTATAGAAAATCATAAAAAGTATATAGAAGAAATCGAAAAAAATAATAAGATAAATAGTTAGAAAGCTTATTATGAAAAGATTTGAAAGAAATCACTTTTTGTGTTATAATATGTCCGAGGTGAAAGAATGGGGGCAGAAAATAATATGAAAATTGAATTAAGACATCTAAGGATGTTAGCAGATCCAAATATACTTGACAAATTGGTTATAAAGAGAGTACAAAAGAAGGCTCAAAAAGAACAAACCTATGAAGCTCAAAAAGAAGCAGAAAGAGTTGAAGAAGAAGTATTATTTAGTTCATTGGATAGAAAATACTATCCAGTATGGAAATCATACATTAGAACTGAAAAAGACGGTTATGGACTAAGAGAGTTAACAGTAAATGCTGTACAAAATGACTTAAGAAATTTAAAAGATGCAAAATCAGTTGGTGTAGAACAACTAAGAATATTAGCACATCCAAACCTATTTGAGAGATTTAAAATCAATAGAATTCAAAGTAAAGCTCACAGAAAACGTACATTTAAAGCTTGGAAGGTAGCAGATGCTAAAGAGCGTGAAATATTACTTAGCTCATTAGATAAAAAATATTTTCCACAATGGTTAGAATATATAAAAACAGAACAAGATGACTATGGACTAAGAGAATATACATTAGATGCTATAAAGAATGAAATAGCAGATTTACAAAAAGCAGATAGTAGACATCATAAATAAAAAAAGACTACTCATCAAAAGTAGTCTTTTGTTTTACAATTTCTTTCTCAAATAATTGTTGAAAGAATGAATCAATCTCTTCTTTAAATTCTCGATATCCTGCTGGATACATCATGTAACCAGAAGCACTAATAGACTTTTCGCTATTAGA
>CACZOQ010000034.1 GCA_902782835.1 uncultured Erysipelotrichaceae bacterium
ATTATTACGTATACAAAATATGAATTAGAAAGATTATTCAAGAGACAACTTGATTAATCTTTTTCATTTACAATGAAATAATAATTATTTATAATAAAAATAAGTGGAAGTATGAAAAATAAAAGAAGAAAAAAATGTATAATGTAATATTAGTATGATTAATCATAGGAATATCCTTAGGATATGCAGCGTTAAGTACTAATTTACAAATCAATTGTTGTGCCATTTATAAGAATGGAATGGTATCTTGCGATTGGTAAAATACTAGATACCTAGTATTTTTTCTTGCATAAAAAATTCTTTTTCATTATGATATAGGAAAGAGGGATACTATGGAAGATATTATTGTAATTGTTGGACCAACCGGAATTGGCAAAACAAAATTAAGTATTGAACTTGCCAAAAAATTAGATGCTGAAATCATAAATGGTGATAGTGTTGCTATCTATAAAAAATTAGATATAGGTAGTGCGAAACCAACAATTGAAGAAAGAGAAGGAATAAAACATCATTTGCTCGATATAAAAGATGTAGAAGAAGATTATTCTGTTTTTGATTATCAAAAAGATGTAAGAAGAGCAATTGAAGAAATCCAAAAACATCATAAAAGAATCATTCTTGTTGGTGGTACAGGTCTATATATAAAAGCGGCTTTATTTGATTATGAGTTCCATGAAGGAACAACCGATCATCAATACGAGAATTTATCCAACGAAGAAATCATAGAAAAAATAAAAAAATATACAACGACAGGAATCCCAGATTTACATAACCGTAGAAGATTAGTAAGACTACTAAATAAATTAGAAAATCAAGAACCAATTACTCAAGGTAAAAACAAATGTCTATATCCAATTAAAGTAATAGGTCTCACCACTTCTAGAGAAATATTATATGATAGAATTAATAATAGAGTTGATCAAATGATAGAAAACGGATTACTAGAAGAAGTAAACTCTCTAAAAGACAAATATTTAAATTCTAGAATATTAAATAGTGGAATCGGTTATAAAGAGTTTTATCCATACTTTTATCAAAACCAATCTTTAGAAAAAACCATAGAAGATATAAAAAAGAATTCTCGTCATTTTGCTAAAAGACAATATACCTTCTTTAATCATCAAATGAATACAAGATGGTTTGAAGTAGACATCGATCATTTTGAAAATACAATTCAAGAAGTAGAAGAATACATAAAAAAAGAAGCAAATTAAGCTTCTTCTTTTAATTCTGGATAATTTTTTATATTAAAATTATGTTGCGTTTTTTCAGATGCTAATAGAGTAGGAGTATTAATTAAAAAATAACCATGCTCTAAATAATCTTTTCCATCACTCGCAACAGGATCGTCCCAAGTTAGATCTAAATGATACCAACGGTTACCAATTAATACTGCATTCCAAATATGATTATCTGATGAAACTTTAAAACTTCTAATTCCCATTTTCTCTAAAAATAATTCCATTAAATCCGTATAACCACCACAGATACCAAATCCTTCAAAAAGAGGTCCATAAGCAATATCTGATTTATATTTAACGACATTCTCATCACTCCTAGAAGCATCATACTTCGTATGATTAATAATATAATCATGTACATTACGAATATTATCTTCAGGTGTAGCATTTTCATTAACGAGAGTCGGATATAATTCATCTATCTGATTATTGATTTGAATGATATCTTCTTCTTTATAACTCTTCATAATATTAATGGTAACTTTTCCTAAAGAATCATACTCCGTTTCAATATGGGAAAAACCATTATATGGATGAACATAATTATTTATATCAGATAATAAACTTTGATCATTTGCTAAAGCCTTAATATCATCTACACAATCTTCATACTCTTTTGGACAGTAAAAAGAAAAACTATTTTTACCTGCATTAATAACAGTATAATATATATTTAAGATATCTTGATATTCTCGTGGTTGAAAATTATTTGTATTCTGTACAAACTTAAAATTATAATCCCGATAATACTTATTCTTTCCACCAAGAGTCACTTCTATTTTATGAGCAAAAAAATATTTATTTAATAAAGTAACAATTTGATCCTCTCTTATAACAATAAATCCTGCCAAAACTAAAAATAAACCACAAGTAAACATTAACTTTATAAAGACAGTTGTTTTTTTCATATAAGCCTCCTAGACTAATTTCATTGTAGCTTAAAAAAAAAAGAAAGTAAATAAAAACCAATTATTTCTAATTGGTTTACTCCATAGTGTTCATCATTTTTGTCAATCTAGACTTTAGACGAGCAGCTTTATTCTTATGAATTTTCCCACTAGACATTGCTTTATCAATTCTTTGAATAGCAATATTTAAGTTATTACTAGCTTCTTCTTTGTTACCAGCTTTTACTTCTTTCTCAAATTTTTTAATTGCAGTTTTCATACTAGCAGTAATTAAAGTATTAACATCTGCTTTTTTTGCATTAGAACGCATACGTTTCTTTGCACTTTTAATATTTGGCATTCTTTCACCTCACTTTTGTAAACAAGTCAATTCTACCAAAAAAAAGAAAAAAAAGCAAATAAAAAGTGAAAAATAAAATAAAAAAGAACAAAAATGTTCTTTTATTGATATAATTCCTTCTTTAATAATTCTAAATTTTCTTTCATAAGAGAAGCATAATCTTGCTTATCACTTCTTTCTTCATCAGAAATATTATCTAACTTATGCAATTCAATTGTCTTTACATCAGGATATGCATTCAAAATCTTTTGTGTATTTTCATTTGCTTCTTGTCCTCTAAATAAGAAAACATAACTCATTGATCCACTTCGTATTAAATTTTCTGCATCCGCTAATACTTTTTGAGTAGCATCACTATCAATACAAATAACATCCAGACCAAACTTTTCTAAATATTTTAAAGCACTATCAGCTACTACAATCGACTTATTATTAGTACTGTCAACAGCAACTCGATATTCAGCATCAATTTCACTTAGTTTAATTTTTAGTTCATCATAAGCATCATCAATTTCTTTCTTCAAATAAGTACTAGTAACATATTCACTTAAACTAAGACGAACATTTTGACTCATCATAAGTAAAGAAGAAGGATTTAACCATAACTCTTCTGGAGAATAGTCCGTTTCTAAAACATAAGCAGTATCGATGATTTTTAAATCAGGATTTATTGCTAATAAATCAACTGCAAGATTTTTTTCTTTTTCAATTAATCCATTATATACAAATAAATCTTTTTTAGAATACTCTTTCTTTTGTTTCTCATTTATTTTATAAGAATCAATATCCACACCATCTGGATAAATTGATGTAATAGAGGCATGATTTCCATATAGATTTTTAACGACATATTCATTTGGATAATTGGTTACAATAATATCAATATTATCCATACTATCATTGGTACAACCAGTTGGTATGAATAAAGAACCTAATAATATAAATAATAATAAAAGTTTTTTTCTTTTCATGTTTTTCTCCTTTTTTGGTACTGGGTCATAACCATAAGAACCATGTGGATGACAACGTACTATACGGCGAAGAGCTAAATAACTTCCTTTTATAGAACCATAAGTGAGAATAGCTTCTTCTGCATAATAACTACAAGTCGGATAAAACCGGCAATGATTATGACTAGAAATTGGTAATTTATGATAGACACGAATGAAAAAAAGAAGTATCCATTTCATATCATCACCATTATCATTTTACTATAATATTTTTTCTTTTTCAACCTAAGTATTGGAGTTTTAGAAAAAACTATTATATAATAGAAAAGGTGATTAATATGGAAGAACTATTTAAAAAAATAAAAATTAAACCAAAGAATATGACATTATATAATAATGCTTTTTCCCATAGTTCATACACAAATGAACACAAAGCAAAAACCAGTTATGAACGATTAGAATTTTTAGGAGATGCAGTATTAGATTTAGTAGTAGCCGATTACCTATATAGTAATTATAAAGAAAGCGAAGGGGAAATGACCAAAGTGAGGGCTAGTTATGTTTGTGAAAATGCAAACTACTGCTATGGAACAAGTCTTGGTTTACAAAACTATATATTACTAGGACATGGAGAACAAAAAGAAGGAATTAAAAAGGCTATTGTTGCAGACATATTTGAAGCTCTTATGGGAGCAATTTATTTAGACTTAGGATATGCAACAGTAAGAAATGTAATATTAAAAGTGATTGTCCCATACATAGAAAATCCAAATGTAATATTCTTTAGTGATTATAAAAGTGCTCTTCAAGAATTTGTCCAAACGGAACAAAAATCACTAGAATACAATGTAATTAAAGAAGAAGGACCTGCTCATGAGAGAAAATTCACAACAGAAGTAAGAGTAGATAATATATTATATGGAATAGGAGTAGGAGACAGTAAAAAAGAAGCAGAACAAGAAGCTGCTAAAGAAGCATTAGACAAAATGGCTAAAAAAAATAACACTTTTTTGACTAAAAACGTCAAGTAAAAAAAAACTAGAAAAAAGGATTGATTTATCTAGACAAGATTGGTTATAATAAAATTAACAAAATATGGTACAGGCACCGTATCAAGATTTTGAAAAGGAAAGAGGTATGGAAATTATGAAAAAAAGAACAGGAATTTTAGGAGTATTAATAGCAATTTTGGTGTTAGGTATTGGTTATGCAGCAGTATCGGCAATTCCATTAACCATTAGTGGTACCGGTACAGTTGAATCTAATCCAGAAGCATTTAAAGTACAATTTATGGAAGTTGCAAGCATGGAAGGAGATGGAACTAAACAAGCTACAATTGATAGTTCAGATCCAACTAAAGCAAGTATTAGTGTAACAGGTCTTAATCAATCAGGAGCAATGGCTTCATTTACTTATACTGTACAAAATATAAGTGATGAAAACATTAATGCTGAATTACAAACTCCAACCGTTACAAATTCAAATCCAGATTACTTTGTTGTAGATGCAGTAGTTAATAATCCAACAACATTAGCTGTTAACGATCAAACAAGTATTACTGTTAATGTACTTGCAATCAAAACTCCAATCGGTGATGATGAAACAACAAACATTGAAGTAACTGTAAATGCAAATCCAGTTGAACCATAAGAATAAAAATATAGAGTAGGAGATGGAGTACATGAAGAAGTCTCGTAAAAATATTGATAGAATTGAATGGGCGTTAGTTATTATTCTGATCGTATGTACTCTTTTCCAATTTACTGCAAATAGATATATTACTGCTTTACTAACTAGTATCATAGCAGTAATTATTTCTTTATATATAAAAACAAAAAGAACGGTACAACCCAATAAGAAAAAAGCACTACAAGTAATATTCTTATTTGCTATATTGTATATAGCATTATTCTATATGGTAGGATTGTATACAGGCTATATTAGTTCATCAATAAAATTTGGATTAAAAACAATCATTGATTATATTCTACCAATTAGTATCATAATAGCCTCAGGTGAAATATTAAGAGATAGATTATTATTGGATACCAGTAATCAATCAAAAATTTTAATTGTGGTAATTGGAACTCTAATCGATCTATCAATATATAGAAACATATATAATACTAGTAATCTAGAAGGCTTTTTAGCATTTGTTGGAATTATATGTATTACATCGTTTGTAAATAATTTACTATATACATATTTAAGTAGTCGATATGGAATGAAACCTGTATTAATCTATAAATTTATAACGATTTTATATGCATATTTTATTCCATTTACACCAAATGTATATACATATTTTAGAATTTTTGCAAGAATGTTTTATCCATTATTAATGTTCTTATACATTGATAAATATTTTGATATGAATAGATACCATGAATCTAATAGAGCCAACCGAAACCAGATTATATCGATTGCTGTAACAGCAGCTTCGATAATACTAGTAATCGGCTTAATATCTTGTCAATTTACGTATGGAATGCTTGTAATTGGATCAAGTTCAATGACAGGAAGTGTAAATAAAGGAGATGCTGTATTCTTTAAAAATGAAAAAAAGAATATAAGTGAAGGAGATATCATTGTCTTTAAAAGAGATAAAATCCGAGTTGTTCACAGAGTAGTAGCCGTAAAAAACATCAATAATGAAATTCGATACTATACAAAAGGGGATACCAATACACTAATGGATGATGAGTATGTTACGAATGAAACATTACTTGGAAAAGTACTTTTTCGGATAAAATACATTGGTAAACCATCCTTATGGTTGAGAAATAAATTTGAATAAAGAGGGATAAAAATGGAAAAGAGAGAAAATATTAGAACAAAAGAAATGAAAAATATAGTTTTAATGATTATTATCACTTTTGTCATTGGTCTTGCTGGCTTAATGATATATGTTACAAGAGATAAAAATCGTTATATAAATTATAATGAAAAAAGTGATATTGACTATAGAGTATTCTTAAAACAAAATGATTTTTATAAACAAGAATCTTTAGATAAAAATAAAGGATATATTGCATCATTAATTGACTATATTAAAGCTGATTTTAAATATAATATTGATTTCGATGAAAAATTATCCTATAAATATTCCTATCGTGTTGTAGCAGAAATAGATGTCAACGAAGATCAAAAACAGAACAGTATTTATCATTACTCAGAAGATTTACTAACAAAAGGATTAGTAACTCATTCAGGAGATTTAAATATAGAAGAATCTCTAAGTATTAATTACGAAGAATACAATAATATAATAAGTAGATTTAAAAAAGTATATGAATTAAATAATACAGATGCAAATTTAAATGTTTATTTATATGTTAATATTCAAGATATTGATAAGAGTGATAGTACTGCCTTGGCAGAAAAGAAAGTATCAAACTTAACAATTCCACTAACAATTAAAACAGTATCTGTAGATATTGGAAATAATATAATTACGAATAGTAATAACAAATTAGAAATATCAAAAGCAGGTAATTATACATGGATTTTAGCAATTAGTTTAGCTTATATCATTATTTCAGTATTATATATTGCATATTTATTCATCTATTCATCTAAGACAAAGACTGCACAAATGATATATGAAAAAGAAATTAAAAGTATTATGGTTAACTATGATAGTTACATACAAAAGATTAATGGTTCATATGATATAGGTACCTCACAAGTATTAAGAATTGAAAGCTTTAGTGATATGTTAGAAATTAGAGATACCTTAAAACAACCAATATTAATGCTTGAAAATAAAGAAAAAAATGGAACATTCTTTATTATTCCAGCAACGAATAGTTTAATTTATACGTATGCCTTAAGAGTAGTTGATATAAAAGCTAAAATGGATGGTAAAGAAATTCCTACTTATGATATAACAGAAATTCCACATTCAGAATTTATTAAGAAAAAGAAATATACGGATGCATATATTCAAGAACAAATAACAATGACGACATCATTACCAAAGATTGATGAAAAAAATATCATTAGAGGTAGTAAAGATAAAGAAAACGATTTGTATGATCAATTAGAAATGACTCGTAGTTATGACTTAAGAGAGATCAGAAAAGCAGAAAAAGAGTTAAAAAGAAAAGAGGCTTTAGAACACAGATATGAACCTCCAGAAGAACAACCAAAGATAGAAACACCAGAAGAGAAGAAAGAGGAAAAACCTGAAATCGTAGAAGAAAAACCAGAAGTAAAAGAAGAACAACCCAAAAAAGAAGAAGTAAAGAAGCCTAAGAAAAAACATTCAAAGAAGAAAAAGAATAAACAATCAAATACTAACAACAATAACAATAATAATTAAAAATATTAGATAGACTCTATCTAATATTTTTTTGGAAAAGTATTTTGAATCAGTCTATACTATTTCTTTTTTTAAGAGAAAGTGATATAATGTTAATGCTATTTATTCATGAATATTAATAAGAAAGGAGATTAAAATGAGTAAAATTAAAATATTTGCCTTAGGTGGTTTAAATGAAAATGGAAAAAATATGTATGTTGTCAATGTTGATGAAGATATTTTTGTATTTGATGCCGGTTTAAAATATGATAATGATATTAATCTGGGAATTGATTATATTATTCCAAATTTTGACTATTTAGTAAAAAATAAGGAACATGTAAAAGGTATCTTCTTGACACATGGACATGAAGGAAATATGGGAGCAGTTCCGGATATTTTAGAAAAATTACCTGAAATACCAGTGTATGGAACCAAACTAACATTAGAAATCGTTAAAAATGATATAGATAAAAAGTTGTTAGAACAGTTAAACTTTAATGAAATTAAGATTCATTCAAAAATTAATTTTGGGAAAAATGATATCTTTCCGATAGGTGTAACTCATTCCATTCCAGATGCAGTATGTTATGTATTATATACACCAGATGGCGCAATTGTTTATACTGGAGACTTTACATTTGATTCAACCATGATGGGTAATTATAAAACAGATATTGGAAAACTAGCATATGTAGGAAAACAAGGAGTATTATGTTTACTATGCGAATCATTTTATGCAGAAAAACCTGGTCATACATCTCCACAAAATAGAGTAGGAGGTTTTATCAAAGAAGTACTAAATAAATCGAATGATCGAATCATTGCGACAATATTTCCTGCTCATTTCTATAGAATTCAAGAAGTATTTAATGAAGTTTCAAAAACAAACCGTAAAATTGTTATTATGGGAAAACAACTTCAAGAATTAATCAACAACGCTATCAATGATGGTTATTTGTCCATTAGTAAAGATAAAATAGGGACATTATCAGATTTAGAAAGTAAATATTCAGTCATTCTAATCTCAGACGAAAAAGAAAAACCTTTTGCCAATCTAGAAAGAATTATTAAAGGGTTTGATAAGTATATCAGTATTCGCGATACGGATACAATCTTTATTACAGAACCATCTTATCCAGGTATTGAAAAAAGGCTAGCTGTCATAATGGATGATGTGGCAATGCTTGGTGCAGATGCTGTATGTTTATCAAGCAAAAAACATCTAGGACATCATGCTTCTAGAGAAGACTTAATGTTAATGATTAATTTAATGAATCCAAAATACTATATGCCAGTAAAAGGAGAATATCGTAATCAATACGCAAATGCAGAAATTGCGGACGAACTAGGAATTCCAAAAGAAAACATTATCTTAAAATTAAATGGAGATGTATTTGAATTAGTAGATGGAAATGATACCCAAACAACAGAAAAAATAGAAACAGACGAAATCTTAATTTCTGGTAATAAAGGGGATGACATTGGAGACTTAGTATTAAAAGACAGAGAAATGCTAGGAGAAAATGGTATTGTGATTATCAGTTGTACACTAGACAAGAATACGAAGAAAATATTAGGTGGTCCAGAAATACTAACTAGAGGATTTATCTATGTAAAAGAAAGTCAAGATTTGCTAGAAGAGACGAAAGCATTATCAAAACAAGTCATTGAAACAAGCATTGAAGATAATGCTAAAAGAGTAGATTATACAAAAATAAAAAATGATGTCCGTGATACATTAGGTAAATTCTTCTATACAGAAACAGAATCAAAACCAATGATTATTACAGTCATTCAAGAAGTATAAAAGACCTAGAAATAGGTCTTATCTGTCCTGGTAGTTAAATGGATATAACCGGGCTCTCCTAAAGCTCAATTACGGGTTCGATTCCCGTCTGGGACACCAGATTTGCTATTAATATCTTGAAATCATAAGGGTTTCAAGATATTTTTTATGTGTTATAAAGTGATATAAAATAATACAACCTAATATATGGTTCGGCACTTTTTATGGCACCTCTGTAAGATAATCAAACGATCGATAAAATAAAGGTATAAACATAATCTTGAAAGTAGCTGCACTATGAAAAATGATGAAAGAAAATAAAAAGGAAAAAACAGTATTTTGTGTTTATCTCTATTATATGTTATTATAGTTTCTTGTATTTGGGGGAATTATAGTGAAAAAATTGGATGTTTTATATACCTGTGATAATAGATATTTAGATATCATGTTGGGAAGTATCATTTCATTGATTTCAAATAGTCAAATTGAAAACCTTTGTATTCATATTATTTCAGCTAATTATAGAAAAGAAGATTATCAAAAAATTGATAGGGTCTTTCAGAACCATCCTAATGTTACATATCATATTTATCCATTAGAATGTTATAATATTGAAAAATATCAAATTCCTAATTGGAGAGATACACAAATTGCGAATGCTAGATTATTTTTTACAGATATTATGAAAGATCAACTACCTAGTATGGATCATTTATTATATTTAGATTCTGATACAAATGTTGTGGGAGACTTATCTTCATTACAAGATTTTGAAAATATGACTATAGGTGCTTGTAAAGATGTTATCATATTAAAAGCATTAGAGAAGTATCATGTACCTATGTATTATAATTCAGGAGTTTTATTGATTAATATTGATAGATGGATGGAAGAAGAATGTGATAAAAGATTATTAGAAGAGATTCATAATCCTCATACAGAATTAAATTATCCTGATCAGGATATTATTAATATTGCTTTAAAAGATAACATTCAGCCATTGCCAATTCAATTTAATTTAACACCATATGAGTATTTATTTAATTCTTTTGAAAGAAGGCTATTTTTTAATCCAAAGGTCAGATATCGTTCATATCAAGAAGTAGAAGAAGCACTAGAGAACCCTAAGATATATCATGGTTGTGGTTTAGCAAGTATTAAACCATGGAGTAATAATAAAGTGAATCCATTCAATGAAGCTTTTATGAAAACTATTCTAGAAGCAAATCCTGATTTTGAAATGGAAAGATTAAGTGAATTTCAAAGATTATTAGATAATCATCCTCTTTTATTAAGAAAATCATTAATTTTAAGAACGTATGCACCACAATTTTTAAATGATTTAGTTAGTGAATTTTCTATGAAAAAACAAGGAATTTCTTCAAAGCAATATAGGAAATAGTAATTATTTATGATATAGACATTTAAGTCATAAACTTAAGTGTCATTTTTTTTATTTAGAAGAAATGAATTTTGACTCTTTATCTATGATAACAATTATTTACATAGATAAAAAAATAATTTAAAATAGAAATAAGGATGGGATAGAATGATACTAGATATAGCTGATTATTGTACAAATAGTTCTATTATGTTATTAGTAAAAATATTAAAAAACATAATAAATATGATACATATGATAGTTCCCATATTATTAATGATTTCTATAACTATTAAGTTATCTAAAATGATTATGTCTAATATGGACGATAAAACAGTTAGTAAAATAAAAAAGAATATTATAAATAGTTTGATTGCGACGATTGTAATCTTCTTTATTCCCAGTCTTATGAATACTACAATGAATCTATTAGATAATAATAATATTTCCTTTGGTATATGTTGGAATAATGTAGATAATGGTTCTTTTTCAAATAGTACATATATAGATCCTAATGAACAAGAAAAAAAATCATTCACAAATAATCCAGATGAATATGAAAGTGGAGGAAATAAATCTTCATCTAATCATAATTCAAATAATAAAACAGATAATAATTCTACAAATAAAACAAAGAATAATATAGATGATATTGATGGTGTAGAAGTTACTTATCGAAAAGCAGTAGGTACTGGACAAGGAATGGAGCGTATTAAAGCAACGGATGGAAATTATTATTTTATGGCAGCTATCTATAAAAAAGGGCATAAGACTTTATTAACGATTTATGACGATAACGGGAATATTGTTTCTGAAATTCAAGATTATGATTTTAATAAAGCGGGTTCTATAACAGCTAATGATAGTTATATTTTTATAAATAAACAAGGAAATAGAAATGCAGAATTAAGAATAAGTTATATATTAGATGCAATTCAAAAATATAAAGAAAATGGAAATAAGATAATTACAAGTGGATTTACAAAAAATTATATAGTAGGAGAAGCAAAAACTCCTAATTATTATTCTTCAATTACTTATGATAGAGAAAGAAATAAATTATATGGTTCTAATTGTGGTAGAATTACAGAAATAAAAATGGAACAGAATAAAAGAATTATGAAGAGTGGAGAAACAGCTAAAATGGGAAAAAGTAATAAATATACTGTTTCCTCTCAACATAATAGTGGAATAGCAATTTCAAGGGATTATTTATTTGCAGGAAGATTTTTTGAAAAACCTAGAAGAAATGTTTTAGATATTTATAAATGTAGTTTTGATTCAAATGGAGCAATTCATTCCATAAAACATATAAAAAGAATTACATTTACGGATAAAAGTATGAAAGAAGGAGAAATTGAAGATATTTCAGCTTCCAATAATTATTTATATATTTATAATCATCGAAATAGTAACTATGGAAAAAGAGAAAACATATATAGGTATAGTATTTCTTCATTAGTATCATGAATAATAAAGGTTTTTAAAATTTGGAAATTGATTTAATATGAATAACATAATATAATAGTATTATAAGGATGTGATAAAAGTGCAAAAACCATATTTAGAAGAAGAAGGATATAAAAATAGTGTAATAGAATCTTATTGTAGAACAATTTATCATCGTTTTGCAGGTGTTAATGAAAAATGTATTAGAGAATTTGTGAATGCATTATGGGAAAGTAATATTGATTTCAGTATTGTAAATGCCTATGCAATGGGAGACTGGATTTTTGACTATACAGCAACCGATAAAATCCAAAAATTGCCAGTTTCCTTGATGGATATTATGAATGATTTAGATTCATTTTTATATCATATGAACAATGGAAATAGAGGTGTTACAAATCCTTTGTTACATCAAATGGTTATGGAAGCAGCTGAAAAAGTAAACGAACCATTAATAAGATATGAAGATAGACGTATCTACTATATTGAAGTAATTGATAGGTATAGAAGAGAAATAGAAGAAGAACAGGATGAAAATTTAAAAAGAAGTAAACAAGGAGTACTGGATTTCTTAAAAGAAGAATTTAGAAAATTTGAGTTAGAAAACATGATGGAATCACAGAAAGAAGATCCAGAAGTAGAAAAAACAGAAGGAGAGCAAGTAAAACCAAAATAGTAAAGAGAAATCTTTTCATTGTTGTTTATTCTACGATTAAGTTTAGGAGTAAGATATGCAGTATTATC
>CACZOQ010000035.1 GCA_902782835.1 uncultured Erysipelotrichaceae bacterium
AGCAATAGTTAAAATAGTATCATCACTATAGAAAGCATTATCTTCAATTAAATTATTCATTTGTACTCTATGAACTTTTTTTAATTGATCATATTCATATATACTACCTGCTAAATCTCCAACTATAGCTCCATACATACTATCACCTCTTTTTTATCTGGTCTTGACTAGCTGTTCTCACCATATCAATTCCGAAGCAATTTTTACTAAAAATCTTATGTTTTTTCTATTTTTTACCCCTTTTAGCATATCTTTATTAAAAATATGCAAGATCTATTTTTTACTTTTTCCTTATTTTATAAGGATTTGGAGTTGGTCTTGACTAAATTGTTATCAACCAGTTAATATTCGTTTTATTATCATTCATTGGAATCAACTCCTTTATTTTTTATGAATTGTTATTTTAGGTTCTTCATCATTATCATCTGTTCTAGAAATTATTTTTATAGTTGGTTTATCTGTTCTAGAAATAATCTTAATATGAGGATGTTCTTTAGCATATTGTTCCTTCATATTTCTTTCTAAATCAGCAAGATCAGAACTAATAGTCCTACTTGGAAGTGTATCTTTTAAAAAGAAATCTTTTTTATTATTTATTCTTCTATTCATAATAGCATAAGCTACATCTATTTGTTTTACTTGATTGTTTATTAACACAACATTCCATGCGTGTTCCATTCCAGTATAACCATTAATTACTCTACAAGGAATACCAAGTTTATTTGCTAAATCCTCAAATGCAAGTGAATATGTTATACATACACCAGCATTATTCAATAATGCTGGATATTTAGTTCCTTGTTGTATTTTCCATGATTTGTATGGAGCAAAACTATATCCATAATCAAGTGCTAATCTACCATCCAGTGTAGTTCCCTGTAAATTGTATGACATATTATCTGAAGTTAAATAATCAAATAACATCCACAATTTTTCTATATCAGAAGTTGCAACACCTTTAATCCTAGATATGATTTGATTTGCTTTTTCATTGTATGCATTATCTACATCTTCTTGAAATTTATTTCTTAATATATCATGTTCATTTTTTGATATTACTTCTCCATTATCATTTCTATAAGTAATATTTCCAAATTTAATTTGCATAAAATCACCCTCTTCTCTATTTGGTCTTGACTACCCTTTTCACAATATCAATTTCTAAACAATTATCACTTAAAATTCAATCTATTTTCACTAATTTTCATATTTTTTAACATATGTGTCGGCATATTACAAGCCAGTACCCTAATGCCTCTCAAAAATGAGTATAATTTAACATGTTTTTTACTATATTATCCCTTTTTTACTAAAACTTGCAAGATCTCAATTCTTAGAAATCCCAATTTTATAAGGGTTTAATTGATAGTCGTCATAAATACAGGACAGCCAATTTATATTTGTTTTATTTTCATTCATTTGGATCAACTCCTTTTACAAACATCAATAAAGCATTTAAATATATTGTTCATTTTTTCATCATTTAGCATTAATTCAGGATGCCATTTTACACCTAAACAAAATTTTTTGCTTTTCAGTTCTACTGCCTCAACATAACCATCTTCAGAATATGCTGAAATATCTAAATCTTTAATATCTTCTTCATTCGCAAACATTGTATGAATACTATTAACGCTAACTTTATTGGTTTTCAATATATCATGTAATAGCGTATTTTCTTTAATAACATTCTTATGAACTAATGAGCCATCTTCTGTATTATGAATTGTATTTTCCATACAAAAAACCTTTCCACCCATAGCTCTAATAATATTATTAAATCCAGCACATATTCCAAGTATTGGTATATCATTATCAATTGCATATTTGGCAGCTTTTATCTCATAATCATCGCTTGATAGACCACCTTGAATTATTATACCATCACATCTATTTATCAATAAATATAAATCTTTCAATTCAGTTTCATTAAAGTATGTTCCATCAATAGTTTCATCTGAATTGCAAAACTTATTTGAAATTTTGGTTGGTAGTAGTCCTATAGCAAGTCCATTATTACTTAACACAGCATTTCTAACACCATCATAAACTACTTGCTGTGTAAATAATTCTTGATTGCAAAAGACATTTGGTTTACTTATTATACCTATGATTGGTTTATCATTCATATTATTCACCTCATTTTTTATTGGTCTTGACTAGTCTTTCTCACCATATCAATTCTTAAGTAATTTTAACTTAAAAACATTCTATTTTAACTATTTTTTTATCTATTTTAGCATTTTTTATGGAAAATATGCAAGATCCATTTTTGAGTTTTTCCTTATTTTATAAGCATTCTGAGTTGGTCTTGACTAAATTGTTCTCAACCAGTTTATATTAGGTTTGTTTTCACTCATCCCCATCAACTCATTTTTATATTTCATCTATAGTAATTATATTATGATTACTATCACAATCAACTTTTA
>CACZOQ010000036.1 GCA_902782835.1 uncultured Erysipelotrichaceae bacterium
AAACTAAATAGTTTGCCAGGAATTGAAAGTAGTGTAGACTGTAATGCTTATTCCGGAACAGCTACTACGATATATACAATTTCAGAAGTTGATCGGACAAATATAAAATTAAAACAATTTGAATATTTAGGAGAAAATGATACTTTTGATGATAAATCATGGAAAAACTATATGAGAAAAAATCATTATTCCTGTACAGAAAAATAATTGAAACCTTTACAAATCAAAGAATTGATGGTATAATATGCACATCAAAAGGGGATGAAGGTGTATGTTTTCAATCAGAAATAAAAAAGAGAATAAAGAGAAATTAGAAGGTATGAATCTAGCAAGCAAAGAAGCAGAAATATTAGATTCTTATCAAGATGAAGCAGAAATAATTGAAGAAGTAGAAGAAGTTGAAGAAGTTGAAGAACCAACAGTAGAAGAAGAACAAGCTGATTTCTTAGATGAGGATTCCTCAGAAAAAAGAATTAGAAGAATGAAAATAATTATAAATATTGTATTTGCCATTATCATGATTGTTTTAGCCATAATTGCAATCGATGTAATTTGTGTAGCAAGATTCGATAAAGGTCCATTCTTTGCTATTCCATTAAAAGAATATAAAGATGGTGGAACCAAAGAATATTATGGAATTGGTTATAAAGTAATTCAGTATAATCAAATTCAAGGAAGAAGAGATAAAGAAGTAGGATTCTGGACTTTAAAATATAATACAGAACCTATTACTGTGCAAGACATCGATTTAGCTATTGAAATGACGGGAAATGAAACGAAAACTTATGAAGAGTACTATAAAAAATTTGTAAGAGTTATATCTACACTACAAAAGAAGAATACAGAAAAAAATCAATTGATCATTGGTTATAAAGATGAAGAAGGTAAGTATTCATTAGACATTGTTTGTAATGTAGTGAAAGATCACGAATCTTTAAAGAAACTAGAAGAAGGAAAAGAAATAACCATAATTGGTACTGTAACAGATTATAAAGCTAAAACAGAAAAAAAGAATAATAGAATCTATATTGATAATTGTTTTGCAGAACAGTAAAAAAAGATAAACTAAGAGTTTGTCTTTTTTTATGTCTATGTTATAATAAAGATAACATAGGAAGTGATTTAATGAGAGCAAATAAAAAGGAAAAAGTATTTTCACTTTTATTTATTTTATTATTAGGTTTAGGAGTAGGATATGCAGTACTATCAAGTAATCTAACAATCGAGGGGACTTCTCTATTTAAAAAAGCTACATTTGATATTCACTTTGAAGATGTAAGTATTACCCCTGGTTCTGTAACTCCTAATAGTGGACCAACGATTGGTTCTAATCTAACATCTGTATCCTATAATATTACATTAACAAATCCTGGAGACTTCTTTGAATTTACGGTTGATGCAGTTAATGATGGAACAATTGATGCCATGATTTCTAGTATTACGAGTAAGATGAATGGCACTGTTATTACAACATTACCAAATTATATGGAGTATTCTGTTACCTATAGTGATGGAGTTACAATTGCCAATAACCACTTACTAGCTTCTAATGATGAAGAAACTTATAAAGTAAGAGTAGCCTATAAAGATGATATTCCTGCTACAGATCTACCAGGAGATGATACAACAAGCACTTTTCAGTTTTCAGTAAACTATGTGCAAGCAGATGATTCTGGTATCGAGGTTGGGCATTAATAACAAAATATACAGTAAACCTATATGATAGTAATGTAACAGGAAATAACTTAACCTGGTTAGGACAATCAATACCAAATAATATCACACAATATAGTAGTGCATCAGAAGCATTAGCTGCCATAAGAACAGCAACTAGCGATAATAATATCCAATTCTATTTAAAACATACAATACAAGGTGGAGAAGTAACCGAAAGAAGTGTAAGTACAACAGATAAAGAATATTTTCAAAAGTACATTATAAAATGTACTTTTTTTCAGGCTCTGAAAATGGTATAATAAATAAAGTTATGGAAGGAGTGTTTTTCATGGAAGAAAAGCTTTCTAGAGAAGAATTATTACACGTTGCTGATTTAGCAAGAATTAAACTAACAGAAGAAGAGATTGAAAAATACCAAGTACAGTTAAAAAAATTACTAGAAGATGTAGAAAAGATTAATGAAGTAAAAGGGTATGACGATGAGATTTTAATTGCTTGTTGGGATGATAATACAAAGCTTAGAAAAGATGAAGAAGGAGTTATGTTAGATCCTAAACAAGTAATTGAAAATGCTCCACATCATGCTGGAAATTATATTGAAGTACCCGTTGTTATTGGAGAAAGTGAAGGTGCTTAAAATGAAATATCTAAATAAAGGAATTTCTGAAATTCATGAATTATTAAAAAGTAAAAGAATTAAACCAATTGATTTAGTAGAAGAAGCATTTGATAATATCGAATCCAATAAAGACTTAAACGCCTATATTACATTAAATAAAGAGTCTGCTATTCAACAAGCTAAAGAATTAGAAAATAAAGAAGTAGATAATATTTTATTTGGATTACCAATTGCTGTAAAAGATAATATCTGTACCAATGGATTACGTACAACATGTGGTTCTCATATATTAGAGAATTTTATTCCAATCTATGATGCAACAATTGTGGAAAAAATAAAAGAGAAAAATATGATTATTATTGGTAAAACGAATATGGATGAGTTTGCCATGGGATCTAGTTCTAGAACATCCTATTTTGGAGCTCCTAAAAATCCATGGAACAAAGAAAAAATATGTGGTGGATCATCAGGTGGATCAGCAGCTACAATAGCCGCAAGAGATCTTTTATTTGCAATCGGTTCTGATACGGGTGGTTCAATTCGTCAACCAGCTAGTTACACAGGAATTGTAGGATTGAAACCAACCTATGGAAGAATATCTCGTTATGGACTTGTTGCCTTTGCCTCAAGCTTAGATCAAATGGGCCCAATGACTAAAAATGTATATGAAAATGCAGTCCTATTAAATGCTCTTGTTGGAAAAGATCCAAAAGACTTAACTTCTGCCAATAAAGAAGAGGAAGACTTTACAAGATTCATTGGTCAAGATATTAAAGGAATGAAGATTGCCGTACCAAACTTCTTAATGGGAGATATTGTAACAGATGTAGTAAAAGAAAAAATAAAAGACACTATAAAAATCCTTGAAAAGAATGGAGCAATGGTAGATTATGTCGATGTAAAATACCTAGAACATGCTATGACACTATATCAAATTATTGCTATGGGAGAAGCTTCTTCTAATCTAGCAAGATTTGATGGTATTCGCTATGGGTTCCAAGCTGAAAACGTAAAGAATATAGAAGATGTTTATTTAGAAACCAGAGGTCAAGGCTTTGGAGAAGAAGTAAAAAGAAGAATCATGGTGGGTTCTTACTTGTTAAGTGGAGAAAATGCAAAGATTTACTATAATAAAGCATTATCGATTCGAGACGACATGAGAAAAGAATTTAAAAAAGTATTTGAAAACTATGATTTAATTATTGGACCAACCACAGTATCAACAGCTTACGATTTAACAGACCCAATGGATGATCCTAGAAAATCATTTATGGATGATGTTTTAGTAATTCCAGTTAATATGGCAGGCCTTCCAGGAATGAATATACCAGTAGGATTTGATAAAAATCACATGCCAATTGGTATGCAAATAATTGGTAATTCATTTGAAGAAGCTAAAATGTACCAATTAGCAAGCTTTATTGAAAAAGAGTTAAATCTTGATTTAACACCAGGAGGTGAAAGATAATGACAAATTATATACCAACTGTAGGTGTTGAAGTACATGTAGAGTTAAAAACGAAAACAAAGATTTTTTCAGATGCTAGAAATGGTTATGGTCAAATGGCAAATTCCCTAACAAATGTAGTAGATTTAGGCTACCCTGGAACTCTTCCAACCCTAAATGAAGAAGTCATCATGCTTGCCATTCGAGCAGCAACGATTCTAAACTGCAACATCCAAAGAGTAATGCATTTTGATCGTAAAAACTATTTCTATCCAGATATTCCAAAAAATTTTCAGATTACACAAAATGATACCCCAATAGGCTATGATGGATATGTAGAAATTACCAAAGAAAATGGAGAAACGAAAAAAATCTTTATAGAAGAAATGCATATAGAAGAAGATACTTGTAAAAGTGCGCATAGAAAAGATAAAACACTTCTTGATTTTAATCGAGCAGGTGTTCCTTTAATTGAGATTGTTACAAAGCCTTGTATGACTAGTGGAGAAGAAGTAAAACTATACTTAGAAAAACTAAGAGAATTATTATCATTTGGAGATATAAGTGATTGTAAAATAGAAGAAGGATCCATGAGAGCGGATGTCAATGTATCCATTCGTAAAAATGAAAGGGATCCTTTAGGTGTAAAAGCAGAAATTAAAAATATTGGTTCAATTTCAAATGCCAAATTAGGAGTAGAAAAGGAAATAGAAAGACAAGCTAAACTATATGACAACGGAGAAACCTTTAAACCTCAAACAAGACGTTTTGATGATAAAATCGGGGATACGGTTTTAATGCGTATCAAAGAAACGGGCAATGATTATCGTTATTTCCCAGAACCAGATATTCCTTTTGTTATACTAACAGATGAAATGATAGAAGAGGCCAAAAAAGGAATTCCAATGCTACCAGATGAAAGAAGAAGAATTTATGTTGAAAAAGGAGTATTAGAAGCAAATGCTAATAAATTAGTTCAAAATAGAACAATTAGTGATTTCTTCAATACTTTATTAGAAGAAAAAACAGATTTCAAAATTGCTTCTAATATGTTATTAGGGGATATTTCGGCCTATTTAAATAGAGAAGAAAAAGAGTTAAATGAAACAACTCTTACGAAAGAAAGATTCTTAGAATTAGTTAAGTTCTATCAAGAAGGAACAATAACAAGTAAAAATTTGAAAGAAATGCTTGATATGATTCTAGAAAGTGATAAAACGATTGCTGATATCATGAAAGAACAAGGAATTGAGAATATTACAGATGATAGTGAAATCCGTAATGTTATTAAGGATATTATTCAAAAGAATCCTGAAAGTGTATCAGATTTTAAAAATGGTCATGATCGAGCAATCAAGTTCTTAATGGGACAAGTAATGAAAGAAACAAAGGGAAAAGCGAATCCTCGTTTAGCAAACGATATTTTATTAGAAGAATTAAAGTCATAGAATTGAAAAAGAGAGACGTATAGTGTATAATAAAATAAATTAGGATGTGAAGATATGAAATTTATAAAAAAACATATTCGTTTAATTATTATAATCATTATTTTAGTATTGTTAGCTGTAGGAATTGTTATGATTAAAGATTTCTTTTTACCTACAGAAAATAAAGTGATTTATGGAAGTAGACTAGAAGGAATCAAAAAAGTTCCTATTACAGAAGAAAAAAAGAAACAAGTGCAAGAAGCTCTAAAAGAAGGGACAACTAGCGTAAAAGTAAGACTTGCTGGTAGAATTATCTACATTACAATTAAAGTAGATTCAGAAGCTTCCCTAGAATCAGCTAAAGCTCTTGGCAATAAAGGATTAGAAGTGTTTTCAGACGAAGAAAAAAAATACTATGACATCCAATATTTAATTTCCAGTGATACAAACACTGCACAATTTCCAATTATTGGATACAAACATCACACAAAAGATGCTATAAGTTGGACGAGAGATAGATCGGAGAGTTAATATGAAAAAGAAACTAATCATAATAGGACCTCTTCTAATAGCGGCAATTACCTTCGTATTTGTGTATCGTTATTATAATAAAGAAGATAAAACGACTACTTTAACCGTTGCTGAAAAAAAATGGGTAGAAGAAAATAAAGATCAAGCATATGACTTTGAAGTAGTAAATGACTATCCTTTATATGGTACGAATGGTGAAGGAGTTATCTTTGATTTTATCAAAGACTTTGAAAATAAGATTGGAATGGAATTTAATAAAATACCATATTTAAAAACTTCAATTCCAACAACTGATAGTTTTCGAATCACAATTTTAAAAAATGATGAAAAATTATCAAAGAGAGATTTATTTTTATTTAATGATAACTATGTAGCAATTGGAAAAACATATCAAAGAATTAATCATATAAAAGATATGAAAAATATTGTATTTGGAGTACTGAAAGAAGACTCTGAAGAAATAAGCTTCTACTTAAAAAGTGGAACGAATTTATCTTATAAGTCATATGATAATATTACAGATCTATATGCAGCTCTAGATAGAGATGAAATCAATATGATCGTAGTACCAAATATTATGTATTTGGACTATACAATTGAAAAAAATAAATACTCTGTAAATTATTATTTTACAGAAATTAAAAAACAGATTGTTTTAACATTAAGTGATAGTAATGAAGAATTAAATACGATTGTTACCAAATATTATAATAAGTGGAGACAAACCAATTATATTAAAGAATATAATGAGGCATATTTAAATTATTATTTAGAAAAGAATAAGTTAAATGCTAAAACAAAAGCATCATTAATATCTAAGAACTATGTATATGGATATGTAGATAATCTTCCATATGAAATGAAAGTTAGAAAAAGAGTAGAAGGAATTGCAGGAGAATATATTGAAAGAGTTTCCAGATTAGCAGGAATTAATTTCAAATATAAAAAATATCCTAGTAAAAAAGCTCTTCAAAAAGCAATTGATAAAGGAGAAATAGATGTATATTTTGATTACTATAATTATAGTAATGATAAATATCTAGCAACTCTTTCTACTTTTGTAGAAGACTACGTTGTATTAGGAAGACAAGAAGATAATCATATAGTAAATTCTTTTGAAAGCCTAAAAGATCAAGATATTGCAATGTTAAAAGGAGACTCACTATATAATTATTTTTCAAATAATTCTAGAGCTAATATTAAAGAGTATAATAATCTAGACACCTTATTAAAAAAAGCAGATAGTCGTTTAATTGTTGTAGATAGAGAAATCTATGCTTACTATCAAAATAATAAATTTAAAAAGTTAAAATTACTATATCAAGATACGATGATGAATGATTATAAGTTTATGGTTAAGAATAATAATGAGGCTTTCTATGATTTATTTAACTATATTATAAATACAAATTCATATTATAATTATCGTAATTCTGGAATTGAAAGTCTAAAAGCATCTATATTAGAAGATTCTACTTTAGAGCAATTTTATACAATTGTATTAATTATGGTATTTACACCATTAATTATCTTTGCTGTTATATACTTTATTTTGAAGAAGAAAAAACAAGTTAAAAAAGTTAAAATCCAAGATAGACATAAATATACCGATATGTTAACTTCTTTAAAGAATCGTAATTATTTAAATGCTAAGATGAAAGAATGGGAAGATTGTGAGATATTCCCTCAATCTATTGTTATGGTAGATTTGAATAATGTAAAATATGTTAATGATAATTATGGACATGAAGAAGGAGACCAATTAATTATAAAAGCTGCAGGAATCCTAGTGAATACTCAATTAGAGAATAGTGAAATTATTCGTACGGATGGAAATGAATTCCTAATTTATTTAGTAGGATATAGTGATAGACAGATTAGTACCTATACGAAAAAATTAGCCAAAGAGATGAAAAATCTTCCTCATGAGTTTGGAGCAGCAGTCGGTTATAGTATGATTACTGATGAGATAAAAACACTAGATGATGCTATTAATGAAGCAACGTTAGAAATGATTACAAATAAAGAAGATTATAAATAAAAGGTGATTAAAGAATGGAAAAAGTAAGAGAGTTTATACTGAAAGTACTCAAATTGTTAATGAGAACAGAAATGAGAATATTGCCAGCACATCTTGCTTTTTTCTTTGTCATGACATTAATTCCTTTAGCAGCTTTGATTGCAACCATAGCAGCTGCCTTATCAATATCTACGAATTCGATTCGATTAGCAATTAATCAATATGCACCATATCAAGTAGCAGGAATATTGAATAGTGTAGTATCAGGAGATGGAATCAATTTTAATATTATGGTATTTTACTTTTCTGCTTTCTTACTAGCATCAAATGGAACCTATTCTATGATTAATTCATCGAATGAAATTTATAAAGTAAAGCCAAGAAATATATTAAGTAGACGTCTAAAAGCAATTGTTATGACATCAATATTAGTAGGAATCTTTTTAGTTCTGTTATTAGTACCAGTCTTTGGAACAACAATTTTTGACGTCATAAAAGAGACAGCAGGGGAAGGAATTGTTGTTAGAATTATTCAAGAAATGTTGGTCATATTAAAATATCCATTAATCATCTTAGTATTATTTATTAATATTAAAGTGATGTATGTAATTGCTCCTGATCAAGAAATACCAGGAAGAACTGTTAATAAAGGTACGGCTTTTACAACACTAGGCTGGGTTTTATCAACGGAACTATTTGCCTTTTATATTGAAAGATTTGCTCGCTATGATTTATTTTATGGAAGTATTTCGAATATATTAATATTATTACTATGGGTTTATTTATTATCTTATATATATGTATTAGGAATGATTATAAATGCCAGTAATTATAATAAGGAGAAAGAGTAGTTTCTTCTTTTTTTGTTATATCGGAGAGATTGAAAAGTACCTCATAAAATGATATAATACTAAAGTGAGGTATGAATATGAAGAGAATTAAAATCTTATGGAATAAAATTTGTAATCACATAGAAAAACAATGGAGAAGTATAAGAACAGAACATGTTATTAGAGAATACTATAAGAATAATATCTTATTTATTACCTTTATTCTAACATGTGTTTTAAATTCCACAGTTTTAAGATTTTTTTGCATGCATTCGATTGAAAATTATTTATCATGGCATGCCATTTTAGCAGATTTTATGATTGTGATAGCAATCGGTTCCTTTGGTTATTTGTTAAAACCTAAGAATCGTTTTACTTATTATTTTGCTTTCAGCATTTTTTTAAGTGCAATTTGTATGATCAATTCTGTATATTATACATTCTATACTTCCTTCGCATCAATTTCTATGTTGTCTCTAACACAATATATTGGGGATGTAGGAGATGCAGTGGTTGAAAATGTCCTACAGCTAAAAGACTTGTTTTATGTAATTGCTCCGATTATTTTATTAGCAGTACATATTCGATTAAAAAAGAAAAACTATTATAAAAAAATTGAATTAAAATCAGATCGTAGAAAAAAAACAATCAAAACACTTAGTTTTTCTGGAATGTTATTAATTCTATTTTTAATAACACTATCTTCTCTTGATATTTCCAGATTTTTTAAACAATGGAATAAAGAATATATCGTAATGCGTTTTGGAATCTATATTTATCAAGCAAATGATTTAGTAACATCCATTCAACCAAAAATCAATTCCATGTTTGGTTATGACAAAGCAAAGAAAAGTTTTACAGAGTATTTTGCTGAAAAAGGAAATGGTCGAGAAAGCAATGAGTATACAAATATATTTGAAGGAAAAAATGTGATTGTTATACATGGGGAGAGTATGATGACAAATGCCATTAATCTCAAGTTTAATGATCAAGAAGTAACCCCAACACTGAATCGTTTATCGAGAGAAGGAATGTTTTTCTCAAACTTCTATTCTCAAGTAAGTGTCGGTACAAGTAGTGATTCAGAATTAACATTTAATACATCATTAATGCCAACAAAGAGTGGAACGTCTTTTGTATCCTATGCAGATAGATCTTATATTGGAATACCAAGCTTATTGAAAGAAAAAGGATATTACACGTTTAGTATGCATGCCAATAACGCAGATTTCTGGAATCGTAGAACTATGCATAAAAATTTAGGTTATGATAGATTTTATAGTAAAAATGATTATGAAGTAAAGAAAGAGAATACGATTGGTTTAGGACTATCAGATAAAGAATTCTTTAAGCAATCCATCGAAAAGATAGAAGAAATTAATCAAAAAGAAGAAAAATGGTATGGTGTACTAATCATGTTATCAAACCATACTCCATTCTCAGAGGTAGAAAAATATGGGAAATTTGATGTTGATATAAAAGAAACCATTACCAAAGAAGATGGAACAACAGAAGAAGTTGTTCATCCATATATGGAAGGTACCAAATTAGGAAATTATTTTAAATCTTTACACTACGCTGATCAAGCATTAGGAGAATTGATAGATGGCTTAGAAGAAAAAGGCCTACTAGAAAATACAGTATTTGTTTTATATGGTGACCATGATGCCAGACTATCTCGTAGTGATTATAACTTACTATATAATTATGATAAAGAAAACGATACAATCTTAGATAAAGAAGACCCTGAATATAAAGAATACGATTCTTATCAATATGAACTTGGAAGAAAAGTACCTTTTATTATCTGGACAAAAAATATGGCAGGAAGTTCTCTAAACTTCGAAAATAAAAATATTATGGGAATGTATGATGTTGTTCCAACTTTAGGAAATATGCTTGGATTCTATAACCAATATGCTTTAGGACATGATATTTATAAGATAAAAGAAAACAATATAGTAGTATTTCCAAATGGAAATTGGGTAAATAATAAATTATATTATAATAGTCAAAAAGAAGCATACTTACCATTATCAGAAGAACCAATTTCTGAAGAAGAAATAGCAAGCAACACCGAATATACAAATAAATTATTAGATATATCCAATGATATAATCGTCTTTGATTTATTAAATAAAGATAAGAATGAAGACATAGAAAGTGGGGAGAATAAATAATTATGAAATTAAAAAAGAAAGTAAAAAGACTAATTCTATTATTACTAATAATTGCATTAGGCGTAGCTGGTTATTTTGCTTATAAGCACTATTCTAAAGTAGACGAAGTAGAAGAAGTTAAAGTCATCAATAAAATTGAAAAGTATGGGTACAACCTAAAAGAAAATAAATCAAGTAAGTATAAAAAACTATTTGGAGAACTAAAAGAAATATTAAATGCAGAACCAGTAGATGAAGAAGCCTATGCTAAAAAAATATCAGAAATGTTTGTTTATGATTTTTATTCATTAAGTGATAAAACTGCTAAAACAGATATTGGAGGAGTCGATTTTGTATACAGTGAAATATTAGAAAATTTCTTACAAAATGCCCAGAATACATATTATAAATATGTTGAAAATAATATTTATAATAACAGAAAACAATCTCTCCCAACCGTATCTGATATCACAATTGATAGTGTTGAAAAAAAGGAATTTAAATATGGTGATAAAATAGATCAAGAAGCATATTTTATAAAAGTAACATGGTCATATACAGATGATCAATTCTCAGACTATCAAAAGGAGGCAATCTTAGTATTCATCCATGATGATATTAAATTAAGTCTAGTAGAACTACAATAGTAGTTCTTTTTTTTTTGCAAAAAAAGAAGAAGAGTATTATGACTCTCCTCCTATGGAATTTGAATTTAAATCACCTGCATTATCATTACCTGAATCATTTCCGCCATTATCGTCAGGGTCAGGATCAGGATTATCTCCAGGATTAGGATTAGAATTACCACCAGTTGGTTCTTTATCGTCCTTATCATCGTCGTCATCATCATCATCACTTGTCTTAGGCTTTGTTTTTTCTTTTTCTTTATCGTCTATTTCTGTTTCTTTCTTATCATCTGATCCCGATAAAGTAAGTACAACACTACCTTTTATCAAGTCAATTCTTTTTCTAGCAGGATGACTTTGTTCCACTACCGTTCCACTTTTACCAATAAAGCTAACGGAGATTCCATATTGAGCAGCTGTTGCTCGCGCCTGAGATTCCGTATCTCCAGTAAAATCAGGTAATAGGGTATAACCACTACCGGTTTTATAAGGGCCTTCACCAATCACTACTTTTTCATATGGTTCATTAATAGAAAAATGGAACTTCGTAATATTGGTATGATCCACTAATTCTAAGTTTTCTTTCATAGCCTGAATGATATCCTTACGACTACTTTTATTAGGAATATAATCCCATAATACCATTTTAGCTCTTTCATCGTATATCATTTGACCAGTACCTTGTAAATATAATTGTTGAATATTAACTAAATCGGCATCATCAGAACTTAAACTCTTTTTAATAATATCTTTTCCTACATTATAGAAAGATAATATTTGTTTAGTAGTAAGATTTGTATCAACACTATTAGAAACAGTATTGAAAATATCCATAAACTTAGATACTTCTGTAATATTTTTCATTTTATTAATAAGTGCCATGATAATTTCTTGTTGATGTTTGGCTCTACCAAAGTCACCGTCTGCTAATGCTTTACGGTTTCTAGCAAATACTAAAGCTTGTTCTCCATTTAATGTTTGATACCCTGGATCAATACAAACCTCTCCACCACGACTAGAATCATCAGTACATAACCTTTGAGGAACGTCTACTTCAACACCTCCAACTGCATCTACCAATTTAACAAGACCCTTAAAATTAATCTTCGCATAATAATCAATCTTCGTATCAAAATAATTCTCAATTGTATGAATCATACAATCATTTCCATAAGCAGCTGCATGAGTAATTTTATTTTCAGGTTGTCCACTCCAACAAGCAATAGGTACATAACTATCTCTTGGAATAGATAACATGGTTGCATTCAATGTTTTAGGATTAAATGTAATTAAAATTAATGTATCTCCATTTGCAATAGCATTCTTTGTAAGAACTTCATCCGTTGAATCAATTCCCATTAACAGAATAGTAAATGGTTCTGTAACATTTTTTCCTGAAGAAGCCATTTCAATCACAGAAGTAATGGATTTTTTCATTTCTTTATCTTTTGAAATAATCACTTTAGTATCAGTAGAGATATTTTCATATCCTGTGATTCCTGAAAACATCGATACATAACTATCACTTACGAACATTCCACCCAATTCGTTAGCATACATATCAACAAGCATACTAGTATAGTCTTCATATTCTTTAATTTCATTTTCATCCTGAAGTTTATACTCTTTTATAATTTCTTGTGGAATAATGTATCCTTCTGGAGATTTTTCATCTTTTAAGATACCAATCGACATATTTTTAATATCATGAATATCTTGAGCTGGATTACTAGCCATGACTAATAAATCCGATGTATAGGTTATAGTTCCTTTATTTAAATGATCAATCTTACCATATAAATAGAAGATAGCTCCACCAATACCAAAGCAAAGACATGAATATAGGAGTAATAAAAAGATAAATAATCCCTTTTTTGTTTTTTTCCGTTTTTTTGATGTATATTTTATATTCTTCAAAATAATAAAGAAATCAATAACTCCTATAACAGAAATCACTACAGCACGTATTAAATTCTCAATAGAAGTAAGTAAATATATTTCATAAATAGCAAATGCAGAACCAGCAATTGCGATAATACTAAATAATAAAACTATAAAATTTAAAAATTTGGAATTGTTAGTATCTTTATTCTTTTCTTTTTGTTTTGACATATTTCCCCTCCAAATAAAAACTCTTACTATAGAATTATACCGAAAAAATCAGATTTTATCAAGCAAACATCAAGAGAACTTATGATAAAAAAAAGACTTTGTAAATAATCTGTCAAATCCTTAAAAATAAAAGGAAATTTAGTAGTTTCCAAATAGTTGCTTGATATAATATAGATGTAAGAATAGGGAAAGGAGGAAAACATGAAAAAGAAATATTGGTTAATAATCGGATTATTATGTTTGTTTCTAGGAAATAAAAATGTTTTTGCTTTTGATTCAAATCAGTATAAAAATAGAAATTTATGTGGAAACTATGAAGTTTCAAGATTTTATTCTGATGGTAGAATAGAACCCTATGCTTGTACCAGTAACTTTCAAGATGCATACAAAAAAATGACAGAGAATGGTGCTAAAGATCTAGCAATTTTAGGAAGAGTAGGAGGCATTACTAAAATAATTGATGCAAACATGGCATTGTTAGACTTAAGTGTGAATCCTGAAACTTTAACTTATTTTTATACGAATAAAGAATTAACGGGTTCTTCTTATACTTATATGGATACCGGATCCCTTTATGGAGGAGTAGACGGAGTCCATTTGGAAACCGAATACTCAGATGCTTATAATACATGGGTAGCTAAAGTCAGAATAGGAAATTTCACCGGTTGGATTAAAAACTCTACATATGAGATTGTCCCAATTACCTGGGTAAAATCAACAAGTACCTATACAGTAACCAATAATGATATCAGACATAATTATGTAGCTAAAATTCAAAATACCTATAATGGTTCTAGTGGTCGAACTATAGGACCAAAACCAACAATGTTAGGAGTAGGAACGTATTATAGTTACGATGGACATTATTTTTATAATAATTTAGAAACACTAATAAAAGATTATAAGAGTAATCATTATAATAATTCTATTAATAAGAATAATCCTTATTATAACTATTATATGTATGTATCGAATCATACAAAAACAACATATTCTAGTACGAATATTGATGAATATATTCGCAATAATCTAGGATATCATGAAAACGTATATGGAAATAGTGCTAGTAACGGAACATCTAGATTATATGGATCTGGTACATTCTTCTATTATGCTCAACAAAAATATGGAGTGAATGCCATTTTATCATTAAGTTTAAGTAGAAATGAAACAGGCAATGGAAGAAGTAATTTAGCCATTAATAAAAATAATGGATTTGGTTTAAATGCAGTAGACTCAAATCCAATTCAAGCAGCAAATTGGTATGCGTCTTTCTCAAGTAGTATACTTGGATATGCTTCAAAATGGATTACATATGGTTATGCGCATCCAAGAGATTGGAGATATTTTGGACCACAATTTGGAGATAAATGGATTGGAATGAATGTTAAATATGCCTCTGATACATTTTGGTCTGAAAAAATGGCAGCTAACTACTATTCATTTGATAAAGCCTTTGGGCTCCAAGATTATGATTACTATCAATTAGGCGTTGTAAATGGACCTACAAAAGCATACAGTAATCCATCTACTTCATCTAAATTTATCTATGAATATCCAGAAAGAGAAGATGCATTAGTCATTGTCGAAGAAGTAAACAAAAACAATGAAAAATGGTATAAAGTTGTTAGTGATTTAAATATTGATTCAAATTATAATGAAATCAAATCAGGAGATTATAATTGGAATAGTTATGTCTATGTAAAAGCATCAGATGTTCGTAAAATTAATGAAGGTAAAAATGGACCAATCAGTCCTAATGATGTTTATGAATATAAGGATACACATTATACATATGACTTATATATTGAAAATACAAATCTTAAACCAAAAGTAGCAATTAGTACCAAGAGTACACATTACTACTACGATAGTTCAATCGTATCACGGACCAACAAAGTATTACAAAAAGATCGTTATGTTATGGTATATACTGCAGCCTACGAAAATGGAATGCCAGTATCATATTTAGTTACAAGTGACTATTTCCATGATCAAAAAGAATGGGTACCAGCAGATTCTATTAAGTTTACGGATACCACCTATGGAAAAGTAAGTGTTACGGTAAATGGTAACTGTTATACATGGGTAAACTATAATACAGATGATGAAAAATATTCATTAATTAGTGGATTATACACCTATACTTATGTACCAGTACTAGAATCAATAGTAGTTGGAAATAATACTTGGTATAAGGTGCCTGTTAATTTAACAGGAAATGATAACGTTTATGGTTATACCTTAGCAAGTGCTCCAGGAGTATCTATTACGACAGATAAACCGATTATTACAAACCAAAAACCAACGATTATCGCCAGTGATCAAACATTAGAAGAAAAAGCAACATTTGATCCACGAAAAGGAGTTAGTGCAACGGATCCAGAAGATGGAGATATAACGAGTAAAATAGAAATAGCAGAAAACACGGTTAATACAAATAACCCGGGTGTTTATAAAGTAACCTATAAGGTAACAGACTCAAAACAAGAAACCGTAACAAAAACAATTCAAGTAACCGTTAAAGAAAACAAAGCTCCTGTAATAGATGCTAAAGATGTTACGATAATAGTTGGAGAGGAGTTTAATGCAATAAAAGATGTCAAAGCAACAGATGCAGAAGATGGAGATATAACAAATAAAATCAAAGTCAAAGAAAACACAGTTAATTCATCTAAAGCAGGAAACTATAAGGTTATTTATGAAGTAAGTGACTCTAAAGGAAAGAAAACAGAAAAAGAAATTAAAGTAATTGTCAAAGAAAAAGACCCTGAACCAGTAGAGAACAATGAACCAGAAGACATCAGTGTAGAAGATGAGAATTTTGAAGAATTATTAGAAAAACAAAAACCTGGTGAATTTTATTTAGAAGGTTTAAAATGGAATAATCAAAAGAAAAAATTTAATATCTATGGATATCTAATCATTTTAAATCAAAACAACTCGTCAGCGAAAGAATATACTTTACTATTTGTTCAAAAAACAACCAAAGATATTTATAAAACAAAAATTACAAGTTGGCAAAATGATACTCCATATGATTTAGGAACTGTCTCAGGAAAAAGTTACACGAACTCTTGGTTCCAAGGAGATATTGATTTTACAAATATTCCAAATGGTGACTATGATTTATATATGATGGCAAGTGAAAATGATAGTTATACCATTCAACCAATTGATAATTTCTTTAACCAAGATATTGATAGAAGAGGAGAAGACAGCAAGCACGGTTATAATTTTAAAGTATTAGAAAACTTAAAAAATCAACTAATGGAGCTATCGATTCGTGAGGAATTATATACAACGAGTGAATCTCCAACCTATCGAAATATGATCAATGAATTTGAAGAAATCCATTTCCAAAATAATAAACTATATATTCAAGGATTCTCATATAATTTTAAAGGATCTTATGCAAATCAACTAAGTATTACGAGAAAAATGATTATTGAAAACCAATTGAATTACCAACAAACCATATTAGACTTAGGAAGTGCTAAAGGTCCATATACATTAAAAACCAAAGATAATTTAGATAAAACATATGCATGGTATGAAAAAGAATTAGATATTTCTTCTTTAGAAAAAGGTACTTATAGTATCCTAATTTATACGAAAACAGATAATGCAGAAGATTATGGAGAATTATCAGATATGTTTGGAGAATTAAATGAAACGACTAAAATCAATGGAAAATCATTTACAATAACCTATAATCCAAAAAGATTAGATAGAGTAGAAATTATCGTAAAATAAAAGGTAAAATGAATCATTTTACCTTTTTATTGTATAATAAACATATAGGAGGAATTATGTTAGAATTACAAAAAAAGTATGCAAAAGTATTATTAGAATCTTGTTTAAAAATAGAAAAAGGCCAATCATTACTCATTAGTTTTGATTTAGAAAGAATTGATTTTGTCAGGATAGTTGCAGAAATAGCATTAGAAATGGGAATTACAGATATATATTATGATGGGACTGATCCATATCTAAAAAAAGAAGCATTAGAATATTTAGAATTGGATGAATTAAAAGAATTATCTTTTTGGAACAAAGAAATATGGAACACTTACGCTGAAAAAAATGCTGCATTTCTATTCTTAGTAAGTGAAAATCCAGGTCTAATGAAAGGAATAAACCCTAAAAAATTAGCAGAAATTACAAAGTATTCCCTAGAAACGAGGAAAGTATTTATTGATAAAAGGGATAAAAGTATGATTCCGTGGTGTATAGCAGCCATCCCATCAGAAGATTGGGCCAAAGTACTATATCCAAATTCAAAAACACCCGTAGAAGATTTATGGAATCAAATCTTTGATATTTGTTACATCAGAGAAAAAAATCCAGTAAAATTATGGAATGAAAAGATCGCTACATTGAATGCTCGAGCAAAGAAACTAAATCAATATCAGTTTAAAACCCTTAAGTATCATAATGAGAAGGGAACCAATTTAACCATAGATTTACCACCAAATCATATTTGGAAAACGGCTAAAACAATATTAACGAATGGAAAAGAAGTACTAGAAAATTTACCAACAGAAGAGATTTTTACTTCCCCAGATTGCACATCAGCAAATGGAGTTGTATATGCTACTAAGCCATTAGTATATCAAGATATCATGATAGAGAATTTTTCAATTGAATTTCAAGACGGAAAGGTAATTGCTGTAAAAGCAGAAAAAGGAGAAGAAATGTTAAAAGAAATCACAAGCTTTTGTGAAAATTCTAATCGAATAGGAGAAGTATCATTAGTACCATGTGATTCTCCAATATCCAATGCCAATCAGATATTTCTAGAAACGTTATTTGATGAAAACGCTTCTTGCCATCTAGCCTTAGGTGATTCTTTCCCAGAGTGTATTCAGAATGGAACAAAGATAGCTAAAACAACATTATTTGAAGATTATCATTTAAATAAATGTGACTCCCATGTAGATTTTATGGTAGGAAGTATTGATTTAAATATCATTGGTATTACAAAAAATGGGGAAGAAATATCAATCTTTAAAAATGGTAATTTTACCAAAGAATTTCAATAAAAAAAGATCCTAAGATCTTTTTTATTTGGCTAATGTAATGGTAATCGTACTACAAGAAGTAGTATTTCCTCCATTAAAACCACTTACAAAGGAACCCGCTCTTCTACCAGAAGTATCATCACTTAAAATAGTAACTTTAATACCTGGACATTGAGACTTTATCTCACTAACTAAAGCGTTAGAAACGGCTTGATAACCATCATCAATATTAGAAGAAATAATTCCTTTTATACCAGTAATCGTACATGATTTACAACTTTCTTCAGGTTCAGGCTCAGGCTCAGGTTCAGGTTCAGGAGAAGGCTCTTCTTTTGGTTTTTCTTCTTCCTTTTCATCTGTCTTTCTAGGTTTAGCAGAAGAATCTTCTTTGCCACTACTTAAAGTAACGGTAATGGTAACTCCACTAGAAACTTCGCTACCAGCTTTTAACGATTGACCAATAACGGTATCTTTAGCTTCAGAACTTCCTCGATAAACAAACGTATATTTTAATCCAACTTTCTTAAGTTTAGAGATAGCGTCACTTTTACTTAATCCAGTTAAATTTGGAACCGTTAATTGAACTCCATCACTAATCGTAACGATAATAGTATCTTCGTTTTTAATCACTTGTCCCTTTTTATGTGAAAAACGAATAATTTCACCAGCTGTTACTGTATCACTAAACTCATGCTGTTCTTCATAATCAATTTCATATTGATTCGCCCAATTATAAAAAGCATCTAATGATTTAAAAGAAGGCATTTTTAAACTACCACGAGAAATAACAACTTCAACGTTAGAACCTTGTTCAATAATATCTCCTTTATCACGATTGGAAGAAATAACATGATTTTCTTTTACTTCATCATCATAACGATCTTTAAAGATTAATCTTAATTTATTCTTAATAGCCCATTCTGTTATTTTTTCAATATCATACTTTTTCAAATCAGGTACTTTAATTTCAGGACCTTTACTAATAACAACGGTTACAGTCATATCATGAATTGGAACTACTTCTCCAGCCTTGATTTTTTGATCTTTTGCAAAACCACGGTTTATCTTGGAATCAAATTCATGTTCAAAATCATAATTTAACTGATTTTGTTTCATAAAAAATTCTACTTCAAATTGACTCTTATTGGTAAAATCAATCAAAGTCACTTCTGAAAAATCTAACTCTTCACCATAAGAGAATACTAATTTTAATTCATCATCTCGTTTTAAATTACCACTAGTACTTTGTTCAATAACAGTATCTTTTGCTTTGTCACTTTCAACAAAATCAACAACGACATTACTTAAATGTTGTTCTTTTACAAATTGCAATACTCTCTCACTATTCCAAGTAATCATACTTGGAACCACAATTTCTTTAGAAGGATTCGCTCCTTCACTAACAGAAACAGTAATCTCTTTTAAATCAGATAGTTTTGTGTTTTCTTCAACATCTTGTCCTATAATTTTATATTCTGTAACCATGTCACTATATTCATATTCTTGATGGACAACAATATCATTTTTCTTAGCCCATTTCATAACTTCTGTTATACTCTTTCCATGAAAATCGGGAACTAAAGCAATTGGACTTTCAACCAATTGAAAATGAGAATTAATCATTAACGAATAATAGCCAATTAGTACAAGACTACTGATTAGTATTAAAGCTTTACTTGAACGATTGTAGGTAAAAGAAATAACTACAAATAAAATTGTAAAAACAGTTAATAATAAACTTAGAATTAAATTCATAATAGGAATACTAGAATCAATCATTTGAAATCCAAAAGATACAAAAGAAAGAATAAATAATAATACTAAAATAATATGTACAAAGATATGACGGTTATTCTTTTTCGTTTCTTTTTTCTCTTCTATAATTGGAGTATCCTGCAAATCTTCTTCAATTAAAGAATCTAATTCATCTTTATCAATAAGAGAAAGAGAAGTAGTATTAGACTTTAACTCTTTTTCTTTTACTTTTTCTTTTTCTACAATCTTTTCTGCTTTTTTAGGGCTGCTTTTTGTCGTTTTCTTACTCATACAACACCTCCATTATTATCTTAATTATATAATAAACAAACTAAAATAGAAACAAATAGTCAAAATCCATTGTAAAGATTTGTCTATTATTCTTTTTGGAAAAGTCTTATAAAGAAAAGAGAACTATGCTATAATCTTTATAAGTGAAAGAAGTGGAGAAGACTATGGATAAATTTTGGAAAAAAAATGGAAATCAATTACTAGGTTTATTTCTTCTATTTGGTCCTATTTTAGATTTATTAACAGGTTTGGGACTACATTATTTTAATAAGAGTATTACTCTTGGAATTATTATAAGATTATTATTTTTAGCAGTAGTAATTTTATTAGGATTATTTGTTTATAAGAAAAAGAAATTAATATTCCCATATTTAATAATAGGTCTCTATGGAGCATTCTATCTCTTAGGAGTCTGTTTTTATAAAGAAGGGGCTGCCCTTATAGGAGAATTACAAAGTTTTATAAAAGCATTCTATTTTCCAATTGTCTTTATCACTCTATATTCAATGAAAGACGAAATACGTATTAGTAAGTTTACTCTTTTTAGTACTTTATTTCTATATATAATATTAATCTTTGCCCCAACAGCATTAGGAACTGGATATAAAACTTATCAAATCACCAAAGCAGGAACATTAGGTTATTATAATTCAGCAAATGAAATTAGTGGAATTATCTCATTACTAACTCCCATAATGTTTCTAATTTTTACTAGTTCCAAAAAGATTATTTGGAAAATACTATTCCTATTATTATATCTATTTGTTATTTTAACAATTGGTACGAAAACCCCTTTAATTACTTTTGTTCTAACAATAGGATGTAGCTTAGGATTTTTATGGATGAAATGGATTCATGAAAAAACATATAAAAAGATTGGTATTTCTCTAGGAATTGTATTATTCGGTTTAATTGCTCTTACACTGATTATTCCCAAAACAAATTTTTATAAAAATATAGAAACCCATCTCCATTTCCTAAAATTAGATAACGTTACAGAAGTATTTGAAAAAGAAGAATTAATCGATCACTTTATCTTTAGTCAAAGATTAACTTTTTTACATGATAAAGCTTTAAAATATAAAGAATCCAATCTATATCAAAAACTATTCGGAATAGGTTATTATCGAAATGGTAAAAGGATGAAATTAATTGAAATGGATTACTTTGATATTTATTATAGTCATGGATTAATCGGTTTTCTGTTATATTTTGGAATTGTTTTTTACTTAATCTTTAAAGTATTAGAAAGAAAACAAGATTATTCTTATGAACAAATCATGTTAAAAGAATGTTTATTATTAATAATAGGTTTATCATTATTCACCGGTCATATTATGACAGCACCATCTGTTAGTCTTATTGTGATTATTCTATTATTATCTCTAAAAAAGAGAATCAAAAAAGATATATTATTCACAGGTAAAAACTTACAAGTGGGTGGAATAGAAAGTGCTCAAGTAAATTTACTAAATCTTATGAATGATGAAAAGTATAATATAACACTATTATTAGAAGAGAAAAAAGGAGATTTATTAAAAAGAGTAAAACCTTCTATCAATATTAAAGAATGTAAAGTCAGTAATCATAAAAATATATTCATAAGAAAAACAATCAATGCTTATCGAAAATTAATATTTAAAATACTAAATAATCAAAACTTTGATTTTAGTTGTTGTTATACAACCTATAGTTATAGCGCTAATAAACTAGCAAAAATTGCATCAGTCAATACAGCCTTTTATGTTCATAGTGATTATCATTTTATCTATCCAAAGAAAGAAGACTTTCATCAGTTTTTCGATAGTAGAAAAGTATGGGAATATAGTCATATAATATTTGTATCCAACGAAGCACGAGAGTCATTTCTAAAAGAATATAAAGAGCTAGAAAAGAAAACAATTGTCATTAATAATTTTATTAATCCAAAAGAGATTATAAAAAAAGGAAAAGAAAAAATAAAAACAAAAAAATCAAAAAATAAAACATTATTTGTATTTGTTGGTAGATTGGATGATTCTTCTAAAAAACTAACAAGAGCCATACATTTAGTAAATAAATTAGAAAGTGCTGAATTATGGATTGTAGGAGATGGACCGGATCGTAAGATGTATGAGGAAGAGGCTAAAGGACAAGATAATGTCATCTTCTTTGGAAAACAAGAAAACCCATATTCTTATATGAGTCATGCAGACTATATTATCTTAACATCGGATTATGAAGGATTCCCTGTCATATATTTAGAAGCCATTGCATTAAGAAAAAAGATCATTACAACCATTCCTACGAAAGATGATTTTATTGACATGAAAGAATATGCTTTTATTGTTTCAAAAGATGAAAAAGAAATGGTAAAAGAAGTCAAAAAGATTTTAAAGGAAAAGAAGGAGCCAATAGAGATTAATTTAGAAGAAATACAAGAAGAGAGATTACTACGAATTGATCATTTAATAAAAGGAGATTAGAGGTGTTAAAATGCCAAAGTTTAGTCTGATTATTCCCGTATATAATGTAGAAAAATATATAAAGAGATGTTTAGACAGTGTTTTCCAGCAATCATTCAAAGATTTTGAAGTGATTGTTGTAGATGATGGAACCAAAGATAATAGTATGGAGATTGTAAAAGAATATAATGTAAAAACCATTCATCAAGAAAACCAAGGCTTAAGCGCAGCCAGAAACAATGGCCTAAAGAAAGCTACTGGTGAATATATATTCTTTTTAGATAGTGATGATTGGATTGAAAAAGATTTATTAAAAGAATTAAATAAATCTCTAAAAAATCATCCAGATATAGTGAGATTTCAAGCCCAAGAAGTCTTTGATGAGGATAATAAAATAATAAAGTATCCCGAAAAACCATTTCAAAATCTTGAAGGACCAGAAGCTTTTAAAAGGATTAGCGAATACCACTATGTAGAAAATGCTTGGTGTTATATCTTTAAAAGAGAATTCTATGAAAAAGAAAAATTTCAATTTAAAAAAGGAACTCTTCATGAAGACTTTGGTTTAATACCATTAGTTATTATGAAAGCACATACAGTGAATTCTATTGAATATATAGGATACAATTATTTCCAAAGAAGTGGAAGTATAATGAATGAGAAAAATTATGAAAAAACAAAGAAAAAAGTAGAAGATATACATAATCATTATTTATATTTAATAGAAGAAATTGATAAAACAAATTTAGAGGATAAGGTATTTAAAAGTTTTATTGCCAACAGTTTTATTTTAAAGATAAGTGAATTAAACCATAAAGATTATCAACAATATAAAAAAATATTAAAAGAATTAGAAGTATACAATCATTTATTAGACGATTCACTTTTTAGAAAAATAAAAAAAAGACTAATGAAGATTAGCCCTAAATTAGTAAAAAGAATCATAAAATAAAAAAAGAGGGAAAAATATGAAAAAAGTGGATATTAGTATTATTGTGCCAATTTATAAAACAGAAAAATATCTTCGTAAATGTTTAGATTCATTAGTCAATCAAACAAAAGAAGAATTAGAATTCATATTAATAAATGACGGATCTCCTGACAATTCTGAAAAGATTATAAAGGAGTATAAAGATAATCGGATTCATTACTATAAAAATAAAAACCAAGGAATTGGTAAAACAAGAAACTATGGTATCGAAAAAGCATGTGGAAAATATTTATTATTTGTAGATAGTGATGACTATCTAAGACTAGATACTTGTCAAGTTTTATATGACAAGGCAGAAGAAGAAGACTTAGATATAATTGTTTTTAATATGGAAAAAATCTATGATAATGGAACCACTGAAAAAGATAAAATTCCATCATTTGAGACCAGTAGTGTAAAAGATAATCCATCACTATTAAATATGATTAATTTAGGTCCTTGTAATAAATTGTTTAAAACCTCTATCATTAAAGAAAACCATATTCAATTTTTAGAAGAATTAAAATACGAAGATGTCCCTTTCGTAATAGAATCATTAATAAAAGCAAAGAAAATAGGTCAAGCAGAAGAATCCCTTTATTATTATGTCATTCATGGGAAAAGTGAAACCACTATTAGAGATGAGAGATGTTTTGATATTATAAAAGTGATTGATGGAGTAAGAAAAAATATAAAAGAAAAAGAGTTAAAAGAACAAATGAATCATTTAACAGTTCGTGTTCTAACAAATTATACTATTCAACAAAGAGTTCAAGAAAAGCCAGAGATAGGTATACAATTTATTGAAGAAGCATTTCAATATTTAGAAGAAAATATCCCAGATTACCAGGATAATAAATATTATAAAGGCAGAGGCTTTTTACGAAGAACAATAGAAAAAAATAAAAAATTGACAATATTATACTGTAAAATATACCGTCAAATGAGAAAAAAGAAACGGTGAACCGTGTAAAAACATTTACAAGTGATACAATATTATAGAGACAGTAAAGGAAGGATAAGATGAAGAAAAAAAAGATTACGTTTATAATGATAGGCTTTTTTATTGGTTTAGTAATTGGAATCGTAGGATTTGGTTTTGGTTTTGGAATTCATTTAATTGCAAATCAAGAAAAAAATGATAAAACATGTAAACAAGAAAGTAAACAAGAGAAGAAAAAAGTAGCTTCACCAAACTATTCATTAAAGCAAACAGCCAATATTCTTTTCTTAGGAGACTCTATTACAGATTGGTATCCTATAGAAGAAATTTATGGTGATATGCCAATCGTCAATAGTGGTATTTCGGGATATCATACCTATGATATCTTAGATAGAATGGATAGTATGGTATATCGTTACAATCCGACTAAAATATTCTTACTAATTGGAACGAATGACCTAGAATTAGAAGAAGATCAAACAGAAGATACAATTAAAGGAATCAAAGAAATTATCAAAGAAATAAGAAAAAATCGAAAAAATGCTACGCTTTACGTCCAATCAATTTATCCAATCAATCGAAATCTTTCCTCTGCTGGAGCTCGGTATAATGAAGAAATACAGGATGTAAATAAAGAAATAGAAGAATACTGTAAAGAAAAAAAAGTAACGTATATTGACATGTATAAAGAATTAGCAGATGAAGAAGGAAACTTTTCAGAAGACTATACGAAAGATGGACTTCATCCTAATGATTTAGGATATGCCAGAATATCCCAAGTATTAATAGACTATATCAATGAATAGTCTTTTTTTTTGTCCAGTTGTGTAAAGGAGAAGAACCCAAGCCTTGGAAAAGAAAGAAAAATAGAATACAATTAAAGAAAAGAGGATGGGGAAAA
>CACZOQ010000037.1 GCA_902782835.1 uncultured Erysipelotrichaceae bacterium
AAAGATAAAAAGAAAAAGAAAAAAGATGACGATGTAGAAGAAGCAGATATTGAAGAAGAATAAAAATAAAGTAGTCCTATTTTAGGACTACTTTTCCAAGATAAGGATGTGAAAGTGTGGCAGAAAAAAGAGATTATTATGAGGTGTTAGGTGTTTCTAAATCTGCAACAGCAGATGAAATTAAAAGCGCTTATCGAAAAAAAGCAAAAACCCTACACCCAGATTTAAATAAAGATGATCCAAAAGCAGAAGAAAAATTCAAAGAAGCCCAAGAAGCATATTCCGTATTATCCGATGATAATAAAAGAAAGATGTATGATCAATTTGGTCATGCAGGAGTTGGAGGTGCGCAGGGAGACAGTCCATATGGTTATGGTGGAGGATATACGAACTTTGATACCTCTGACTTTGACTTTGGAGATATCTTCGATTCTATCTTCGGTGGAGGCGGAGGCTTTGGAGGATTCTCTGGCTTTGGTGGAGGACGCAGTAGAAGTAGTTCTCCAAGAGCAACCAGAGGTTCTGATATCCTAATGCGAATGGATTTAAATTTTGAAGAAGCTGTGTATGGCTGCGAAAAGAAATTTAACATTGATGTTGTGGAAGATTGTGATGAATGTCATGGACATGGTGGCTTTGATCGTGAAGAATGTTCAACCTGTCATGGTAGTGGAACAGTCACAACCCAACAACAAACAATCCTAGGATCCTTCATGTCTCGTAGTACTTGTCCAGATTGTCATGGAGCAGGTAAAACTTATAAGAGAAAATGTACGGAATGTAATGGGAAAGGAAAAGTTAAGAAAAACAAAAAAATCACCATTAATATTCCAGAAGGAATTAATACAGGAGATCGTCAAAAAGTTACAGGGAAAGGAAATCCTGGAACAAATGGTGGAGAAAATGGAGATTTATACATCGAATTCGTAGTAGGAGAACATGAATACTTCCAAAGAGAAGGAGACGATATCTACCTAGAAGTACCAATCACCATTACGGATTCAATATTAGGTTGTAAAAAAGATATCCCAACAATTTACGGTAATGTAAAAATCAATATTACTCCTGGAACCAATAGTGGAGATAAACAACGTATTAAAGGCAAAGGAATAGACAATAAGTTTAGACGTCATAAAGGAGATATGTACTTAATCTTTAAAGTATATACTCCAAAAAAATTAAGCAGAGAACAAAAAGACTTAATTGATGAATTAGCTGATACAAACTTAGATACAGATGAAATCAAAAGCTTTGCGAGATTTACAAAAGGAAATGAATAATTTCCTTTTTATTTGACTCTTTTTGACAAAAAAATATTTGTTGATATAACTAATATTTTCCAAATATAGAAAAAAATTATAGAGGAAGATATTGCCTCAAAAATTGAATAATCATATAATAATTTTAGAAACTATTTAGGGAGGTAGTTATGAGTAAATTTAATTTAGAAAGGTTTAATAAAGCCAAAGAACAGTTAGGAGAACAGCCTATAAAACTAAAAAAGACTTCTTATCCAAAGCCGAAGGTTAAGAACGGTATGTTAGTCGATAAAGCTGGTAAACCGATTGGAACAAAAGGAGATATGTACACCAAAGTAATCATGGACTATATCTTACAAGAAGGATGCTTAGATCATGATCCAAGACCAAAATATAAAGATTTTTATGAGAATGCAACATATAATTCTAAGAAAAGAGAAGTTACTACAAAAACAGGGGAAAAGATAAAAGTTGGAAAAAATGAATTTGTAGAAGAAAAAGAAAATGGAGTAGAAGTAAATGTTCCTGCTCATACCATCAGTGTAAATAATGGAATCGAATGTACTTATGACTTATCCAAAGGAGAAAGTCCAATGATTACGTTAAGACCCATTGCAACCAAAGCAAGCTGTGCGGAAATTCTTTGGATTTATCAAGTACAATCTAGTGACTTAGTAGTATTTGATGAATTATTAGGAAAACGTACATGGGAAGAAGATCGTAAAATCAATAACTGGTGGGAAGAATGGGCTGTCCGTAATAAAGATGGTTCTTATAAGTTAAATAAAGAGGGACACCCTGATATCTATAATTGCTATGGTGGAACGACTGGCAAAAGAGATATGATTCGTAAAGAAGTAATTGATGTTATAAAAGGTAATATTGAAAAAGGAATTAAACCAAATCCTGATAGTAGACGTTTAATAACTTGTTTATGGCAAATTGATGATTTTAATGGACCTCATGCCTTAAAACCTTGTGCTTTTTTAACAATTTGGAATGTGAGACATGATTGGGATGGAGAAGATTATTTAGATATGACAATGGTTCAAAGATCGAGTGATTTCGCAACAGCAGGTTGTATTAACCAAGTACAATATGCAGAACTCCTTATGATGGTTGCGAAAGATGTAGGAATGAAACCAGGTAAATTTACATGGAAACCAATTAATGTCCAAATATATGATAGACATCTAGACCAAGCCATTGAAATACTAGGAAGGGAACCGGTTAGTGGAATTGATGCATCGATTAAATTAAATGAAAAAGCAACTTCATTCGATAAAATGACTACATCCGATATAAAAATATTAGATAAAGATGCAATTCAAGAAATCAAAAACAAAAATCCTCAATTACAATTCCCATTAGGTATTTAATATGAAGAATGTAACATTAATTGCCGCAATTGGTAAAAAGAATGAACTGGGAAAAAATGGTGACTTAGTTTGGAAATTAAAAGAGGATATGCAATTCTTTAAAGAACAAACGATGGGTAAACCAATGGCTATGGGATATAATACTTTTTATTCTCTAAGAGGAGGAAAACCTCTACCAGGGAGACAACATATTGTTTTAACCAGTAGAGAAATAGAGCCAAATCCCCAAGTAACAATCGTTAGAAGTGTAGAAGAATTATTAAAATATATTGAGGATTATAAAGAAGAAGTAATGATCATTGGAGGATCTAAGTTCTATCAAACAATGCTCCCATATGCAAATAAATTACTATTAACAGAAATTGAATCAGAAGATAAAGAAGCAGATGTATATTTCCCAGAATTTAAAAAAGAAGAATGGAATAGAGAAGTATTAAGTACTCATAAGGAAAATGATATAACATTTTATCATGTAATGTATACAAGAAAAGAAAGATAAAGAAATTTATCTTTTTTATTGACAAAAAGTTCTCATAAAAATAAAATATAAAAAAAAGAAAGAAAGGGAAATTAATGATAGCATTTTCTGAAAGAGAATGATAAAATAAAACTATAATAGAAAAGGAGTGAAAAAAATGACAAGAGCAGAGATCAAAAATTGGGCAAAAACAAAGATCAAAGGGCATGTACTAGAATTGCTAGTACCAATCATGGTTGCAGGGATCCTAACAAATATAACAATTGGATCACAAGTTAGCTTTGAAGACGGAGTTAAAGTAAATGGTGGATACAATATAGGAATCCTATTCTTCTTCGTACAAGTAGGACTTGCATACTTTATGGTAAAATTCATCAATGATCAAGAACATAATTTTAAAGACTTATTCTACTTTACAAAAGACTATGTAAGAACATTAATCGTTGGATTCTTACAAGGATTATTCATATTCTTATGGGCTTTATTATTAATTGTTCCTGGAATTATTAAAGCCATTGCTTATTCATTAGTTACTATGATCTTAGCAGATGAAAAATATGCAGATCTTGGTTACATGGAAGTATTAAAGAAGAGTGAAGAAATGATGAATGGACATAAGATGGACTTTTTCCTTCTTGGATTATCATTCATTGGATGGCATTTCTTAGCTTTATTTACATTAGGTTTATTAGAAATATGGCTTGCTCCATATCAAACAACTGCAAGTTATAAATTCTTAGACAATATCAAAAAAGAATATGAAAAACAAAATGCCCCAAGTGGTTCAGCAAGCCCAGCTGAAACCAAAGAAGAAGCAAAAAAGTTCTGTCCTAATTGTGGAACTCAAATTGATCAAGACGCTTCATTCTGCAATAGTTGTGGTACACAAATATAAAAAGAGTTTTAAAAACTTTTTTTTTTTTATTAATAAATCATAGTATGTAATATACGATCAGTATTTTTAAAATTAACTTTTGCAATTTCTTTTAACTTATCTTCTCCATACTTTTCAACGACTTCTTCCCCAATCGTATCAACATCTTTTCCAGCACCTTTAGGAAGAGGAATATGAATGGAATCACATATTTTATCAAATTCTTTTAAAAATAAATAACGACTAATAACAGAACCACAAGCAACTGCTAGAGAAATATCTTCTGCTTTTGTTAGAAATGTAATATCTCTTTGTACCACTTTTTGATCAGCTAAATAATCGTAATAACGAGCTTCTCTGGCAAATTCATCTACAATAATATAATCATATTTAGGTTTCTCTTCTTGTATTAATTGATATAAAACTCGATTATGTAGAATCGCTTTAATCTTATTCATATTAACATCTTTTGTATATTTTTCATTATATTCAGAATTAGATAATATTACACTTCGATATTTAACTTTTTTAGCAATTTGTGGAGCAATCTTTAATATTTTAGAATCATCAATCTTCTTAGAATCACCAACACCTAACTCTTCTAAAAAAGGAATATCTTCTTTTGTAACATAACATGCTGTAACAACAATTGGTCCAAAATAATCTCCTGTTCCAACTTCATCACTACCAACAGCATTACAATGATAATACTTTTGATTACTCTTTTTCTTTTCCTCTTTTTTTTCTTTTGTATTTTCTAGAGCGACTCCCCACATAGCAGCATCTACATCAGCAGAAGTTCCTTGAAACATAACTTTCCCTGACTCATACATGGTAATAACAGTATCTTCTTCTTGTGCTTGAAAGACAACATAAGGAATTACTTTATCACGTTTTTTATCTTTATAATATTCAATCATTTTTTCTTTAATTTCATCATTAACACGTATTACAACATTCATTTTATCACCTCAAAATACCATACTATAATTAATTGTATCTAATATTTCTTCTTTATTCATTCCTTCTTTAATTTTCTCATGATAGAATTGATCTAAATCACGATCACTCATATTTAGAATATAAGGATTACTATCAAATAGTACAAATAAAGAAGATAATCCAATTTCATATAATTTTTGAATGAAATGATTCACTTCTAAAACATCTCTCGTTAAATAGAAAGGATTACATAAGAAAATATTCTTAATATGAGAATCTTGACATCCAGCTTTTTCTAAAATATCAATTAATTCATAAATATCTTTATCCGAAACAGAATCAATTAAATTATTTGTATCCATCATACTTTTAATCTCATCAATTGTAAAACCAAATCGAATTAAAACATCCATTAAAACTCTCCTTTCAATAAACTATCTTTCGTAATTTGATAAGTCTTATAAAAATCATAATCACTTAAAAATAGAGAAGAATAATTAGACTCTTTCCATAAACTCGTTTTCATAAGAAATTGATAACGAGCTTTTAATAAATCTAGACAAAATAATAAGATACGACAATTCGAAACAATCAAAGAATCTAAGTGAATCTCTCTTAAAAATAAAATTCTATTATGAATAGTATCCATATCATATCCAAATAAAAATGGAAAACTTTTAATCATAGATAAAACCTCTTCTTTTGAAAAAGATAATTCCAATAAACTTTGAAATTTCGAAATCAGACTTTCAGTAGAGTATAATAAAATATAAGGGTTATTACAAGTAATTAATAAAATAGTTTCTTTAGAAAAACCAAGAGATAATAAACAATCTAGTTTAGAAAATAAATCATTCCAATAGGAATCTTTTAAAACAACTGGTATTTTTTTAATAAAATGAATAATATCTAATTCACTATACCCAAAATCTTGTAATGGTTTAAATTTTAAATAAAGCTCGTCTTTTGTAAGATAAAATAAAGAAGGTAAAAAAGTAGTAATTTTAATAATATCATTTTTACTAAAATGAAACTCCTCTAATTCTTGAAACTTTTGTTGAAAGAAAGAAGAAGAACAATCTAATAGAGTAGGAAGACTAGTAAAGATCGATATAATATCTTTTTCAGAATAACCATAATCTATAAAAAACTGAAACCGTTTTTGAATTTGCTTAGATTCAATCTGAAATATAGAAGGATAAGCAGTAATTAAAGAAACAATATTATCTTTAGGAAACTTTAATTCTTTTAAACAATTCATTTTATTCCGTATTTTAAGATTACTAATTTCTAAAAGATATGGATAATTTTTAATCATAGAAAAAGCATCAATTTTATTAAAACCAAAAGAATTTAAATCTTCAATTCGTATTTTGATATTTTCGATACTAAGAGATAATACGTTAGGAGTAATCATAACGATTGAAATAAAGTCTTTATTCTCCATACCATTTCTTCTAAAAAAATTATAAAGATTCCGAAAATTATATAGAAGAGTTGATTCAGGATATTGACGAGATGGATAAATAGAACGAATTTGTTTTGTTTGTTCTTCCGTAAAACCAAGTCCATATAAGTATTCATCAAGCATACTACCACCACCTGAAAATATTATAGCATAATTCAAAAAAATAGGTTATAATAAATATAGATAGGAGAATGAATATGATTCTATTTGATATTGGTATTATTTTTATATTGTTAATCTGTATGATTGCAGGTTGGAAACATGGAGTCATTCGTGAAGCAGTTAGTTTAGTAGGAATCATACTAGTATTTATCATATCGTATTATGCAAAAGGAATATTAGGAAATATCATGTGTCAATATTTACCATTTATTCCATTAGAAGGATCTTTAAAAGAAATGACCTCTTTAAATATCTTCTTTTATCAAGCAATAGCATTCTTAATTGTATTTAGTATTCTATTAGGAGTATATGAAATACTAATGAAAGTATCAAAATGGATTCAGAAAATAGTAAATATAACAATTATATTATGGTTACCATCAAAAATTGCAGGAGCTTTTATTGGATTAATAAAAGGATGGTTATTATTATTTATTATTTTATTAGTATTAAACATTCCTCTAAAGAATTTATCATATTATGAAGATAGTGTATTAACCAAAAAAATACTATATGAAACTCCAGTATTAAGAAGAATAACATCTCCATTCATGTCAGGTTTAGAAGATGTATATGGATTGGTAAAAGAACCAAAACAAAAAGATAAAAACCAAAAAGCAATTGATATAATGATAAAATATAATATAGTAGATGAGAATACGATTCAAACACTAAAAGAAAAGAAAAAAATATAAAAGGGGATAAAACTATGTATTGTATAAAATGTGGAAAAGAAATGAGAGAAAATTCTAAATTTTGTAGTTATTGTGGTACGCCAGCCTATAGTATTCAAGCACCAATCGTAGAGATTGTAGAAAGAGAAGAGGTTCCACCACAAAGTAAAGCAAAAGATAGTGTGATTATTAGTATCATTGGAGGAACTATGATACTAGCAATTCTCATGATTGTTATGCTTGGAACTTGGATTAGATAAGTACTCGTTAGGGTGCTTTTTTATTGACAATTTGAACATTTTAATGTATAATAAGCAACAAAAAAAGGGAAAGTGAATAATATGACAAAAGATCAAAGAGATAAATATTTAGATGATAGAATTGCCGAACGTGATACTGAAATTGGTAAAGAAAAAAAGAGAAAAAGAAGATGGGATGTTACAACGGCTTTAGGAAGTGTTTTTTTAGGAGCATTTGCCGTAACCGTTTTAACAGCATTACCAGTCGTTGCCGTAGCAGCCGGAAGTGTTGCTGGACTATTAGCTTATCATAGACATCGTACAATGAAGTCAAAAGATGAAAAAATGAAACGACTAGAAGCTGAAAAAAATCAATTTTCAAAAAGAAAAGGAACGTCATCAGCATTAGACGCTGCTACAAAGAAATCGAAAGAAGATACAATTAAAGCTTTAAAAGATAAAAAGAAACAAGAAGATGCTAATAAAAAATCTGCTAATACGGTTTCTGTGATATCTGCTGCTGCAACAATTGGAGGAGCAGCAGCAGCTGTTTGTTTACCATTTCTATTTTGGGTACCAATTGTTGGATTAGGAGTAAATGTCCTAAGCGGAAGATCTTTTTTGAAAAATCAAAAGAAATCAGAAGCAACTCAATTGCAAATAAATGATTTAGAAACTGAAGTTGCAATCAGTCAACCAGCAGCAACAAGTGGAGCACCAAAACCAACAAGAACAAAGACGACTTCAGGTTCTTCAAAAGGAAAAACAAAGTCGAAAGGAGCACCAACGCCAACACCTGCAGCAACAACAAGAGGAGCGGCACCAACCCCAACCCCTGCAGCAACAACAAGAGGGGCAGCACCAACTCCAACCCCTGCAGCAACAACAAGAGGGGCAGCACCAACGCCAACCCCTGCAGCAACAACAAGAGGGGCAGCACCAACCCCAACCCCTGCAGCAACAACAAGAGGAGTGGCACCAACACCAACACCTGCAGCAACAACAAGAGGGGCAGTACCAACACCAACACCTGCAGCAACAACAAGAGGGGCAGTACCAACAC
>CACZOQ010000038.1 GCA_902782835.1 uncultured Erysipelotrichaceae bacterium
TACTCTAGATGATGGTTTATCAACAGCCGTAAGAAAAGTATTTGTTGACTTTTATAATGAAGGATTAATCTATCAAGGAGAAAAAATAATTAATTGGGACCCACAAGCCAAAACAGCCCTTTCTAATGAAGAAGTAATTTACTCAGAAGAAAAAAGTGCTTTCTATCATTTAAAATACAAGTTAGAAGATTCTGATGAGTATTTAGATGTAGCTACTACTCGTCCAGAAACATTATTTGGAGATACAGCAGTAGCAGTAAATGAAAAAGATGAAAGATATAAAAAATTTGTTGGTAAAAATGTTATTCTACCACTTGTTAATAAACTAATACCAATAATCACAGATGATCATGCTGATATGGAAAAAGGAACAGGTTGTGTTAAAATAACGCCAGCTCATGATCCTAACGACTTTGAAGTAGGAAATCGTCATAATTTAGAACGTATTGTTATCATGAATGACGATGCGACAATGAATGAGAATGTTCCTGAAAAATATCAAGGAATGACAAGAGAACAATGTAGAGAAGCATGCCTAGAAGATTTAAAAGCCCTTGATCTACTTTTAGAAATAGAACCATTAGTACATGAAGTTGGTCATTCTGAAAGAACAGGCGTAATGGTAGAACCTATGATTAAAGAACAATGGTTTGTTAAAATGAAACCGCTTGCAGAAAAAGTATTAAAATTCCAAGATGATAAAAATAAGAAAGTAAATTTTGTACCGAAGAGATTTGAAAAAACGCTAAGACATTGGATGGAAATATCTTATGATTGGTGTATATCTCGTCAATTATGGTGGGGTCACAGAATACCAGCTTGGTATAAAGATGGAGAAATCTATGTTGGTATGGAAGCTCCAAAGGAAAAAGGATGGGTACAAGATGAAGACGTTCTTGATACATGGTTTAGTTCTGCACTTTGGCCTTTCTCAACATTAGGTTGGCCAGAGAAAACAGTAGATCGTAAAACTTACTTTCCAACAGACTGTTTAATCTCAGGATTTGATATAATCTTCTTCTGGGTAGCAAGAATGATGTTTCAATCAGAATATATTAATGATGTAAGACCATTTAAAGATATAGTAGTTCACGGTTTAATACGTGATAAGAATGGTAGAAAAATGTCCAAATCATTAGGAAATGGAGTAGATCCTTTTGATATGATTGAAAAGTATGGGGCAGATTCATTAAGATTCTATTTAACGACAGATGGTACTTTGGGACCAGATGTTCGATTTGATGAAGTTAAACTGACTGCAACCTGGAACTTTGTCAATAAAATTTGGAATGCATCAAGATTTGCATTAATGAATATAGAAGATTTAAAAGAGATTAAATTAGTAGATTTAAAACCAGAAGATAAATGGATTTTAACGAAATATCAACATACTCTAAAAGCAGTTACAAAACATATGGATAAATATGAATTTAACTTAGCTGGTTCCGAAATATATAACTTTGCTTGGAATACTTTCTGTGACTATTACATTGAAATGGCTAAATACTCTCTTGATAAAGATAGTACGAAGTCAACTCTATGTTATATTCTTACCGGTATCTTAAAATTATTGCATCCATTTATGCCTTTTGTAACGGAAGAAATATATGGAATGTTACCAGTAAAAGATAATGAATCTATAATGATTTCTGATTATCCAAAATATGATAAAAAATTAGTATTTACTGATGAAGAAAAAGCAGTAGATGATCAAATAGAATTTATTAAAAATTTCAGAAATATCAAAGCCGAGAATAATATTACAAAAGATATGAAAGTAATGTTTGATACAACAGATGACAATGATTTAATTGTAAAAATGTTAAAAATACAAGATAATATAGTAAAAGAACCTCTAGGAATGAAAGCTTATAAAGTATTTTCAACGAGAGTAAAAGCCCAAATTTTCTTTGAAAAAATAGAAACAGAAGCAGATAAAGCTACTAAAAAAGCTCAAATTGAATTATTAAAAGCATCGATCTCAAGAAGAGAAAAACTGCTATCAAATGAGAATTATGTAAAGAAAGCACCTGCAAAAATAGTTGAACTAGATCGTAAAAAATTAGAAGAAGAAAAAAATAAATTAGCAGAACTAATGAAATAATAAAAAAAGCAAATAAATACAATTTGCTTTTTTTATGTAAAAAAGATAAAATTAAAAATAGAGAGGGAATAAAAAATGAAATATTATTTATTAGATTGTAACAATATAGCCGCTAGAACATTATTAAGTATTATTAAAAATGCTGTAAATATTATATGGATTATTGGTCCAATTCTAGCGATTGTTAGTTTAACTTATAAAATCTTTTTATATGTAAAAAATCCCGAAGATAAAAAGATACCATCTAAGATTAAAAATAGTGTGATTGCTCTTTTTATTCTTTTCTTTATACCAATGTTTGTTAATGTAGTAATGAATTTATTAGGGGATAAAAATCAATTTGCAGCATGTTGGAATCAAAATGTTTCTAAAAAAATAAATACAAGTACAACTTACCAGAATACAAGTTCCGATTCAAAGAAAAAAGCAACGGTATTTGAAAGTTCTGATTATGAAAAAGGCAAAAAAAGAACCAATAATGGACAAGTAATTCCTAATAGCAATTGTGGTAATTTAGAATACTGTAACAAATATATTACCAGTATGTATACAAATTCTCAAAAGTTGGATGAAGCTTTTAAAAGTGGGCATGGAACAGTCGAATATTCACAAAACTCGCCTCATTCATGGGAAGAAGCTATTCAAATTGTATCCAATGGCGGTTTATTAAAATTAAGTTGTAACCGTCCTTCCCATTGGGGAATGAGAGATATTACGGGAGAGTATCGTGATTTCTGGTCGAATAATGCAGGAGGATTTATAAATTATGCTGGACCTATGACAGAATATACAACAGAGTTAAAATTTGATGGCTCTAAAACAGTAAAACAGGCCATTCAAGAAGGAATGATTCAAACAGGAGATATTATTGGTACGACTGTTCACACATTTACAATCTATAAAACAAATTCAGATGGATCAGCGCTAGTTTTTGATGGAGGACATCGTTATGTAAGTAGATGTCAAAACTCAAAACAATGTTCCCCATTATTTGAATATTCTGCTAGTGAAAATGCCGGTCTTCCACTATACCAAATAATAAGATGGATAAAATAAGAGAGTATAAGTCTCTTTTTTTCTTGAAAAAAAAAGAAAAATACAGTATACTATAGCTATTTTTAGGGAAGTGGTTATGTGAAAGCTAGAAATGTATACCTCGAATTAACTAGAAATTGTACTTTAGAATGTGAACACTGTCTAAGAGGAAATAAAGAAGTGAAAAACATGAATATCAATACCATAGAAAAAATTTTGAAAGATTTCACAAAAATCAATTGTTTATTATTATCTGGGGGAGAACCATTATTAAATAGAGAATGTTTAGAATATCTTCCTATCATCATTCAAAAATATCAAATAGAAGTGGGAACCATTGGAATCATAACAAATGGTACTATTTGTACGACAGAACATATAAAAGCATTACAACAATTACAAAGATATTGTGAGGATTTTGAATTCGTTATTTCATGTGATTTATTTCATCGTCTAGAATGGAAAAGATTACATATAGAAGATAGAGTAGAAGAAAATTATAAAAGATATCAAGAATACTTACCGGTCAGAAAATATCAAGAAAATGATTTATATCATAGAGTAACGATATGGAAAAAAGGAAGAGCCCAAGAAATATCAGAAGAAAGGTTTAAAGAATTATATAAAAGGTATTATGTAGAATATCAAATTAGAGAAGAGGAAGAAAATAGTATAATAATAGACGGAGATACCATTAAAGGAAAAATATATTTTGATGTGAATGGTAATATGAGAGACTATAGCGCATCTTTTCAGGAAGAAGATGAGCTATCTCAAGAAAGATATAATATTCATATTCATACATTAAAAGAAATATTAGAAAACTATAAACAAGACTTTCAAACGGGAAAGCCTATCCAAAAAGTTATTCCATCATAACAAAATCTTATGGAAAAAAGAATTGACTTGTAATGTTAAATTTGCTATAAATGTATCTATATTAAAAAAAGGAGAATGTATGTTCATAGAAAAAAAATGAGGAGGAAGTTGTATGATAAATATAGAAATGATATTAGAAATATTAAGAAATCACAACATCTCTGAAGAAAAACTAAAAGAAGTAAGAAAATCTTACATACTTGCAGATGAAATACATAAGCATCAAACCCGTGAGAGTGGAGAACCTTATATTATTCATCCGTTGAATGTTGCTATGAACTTGCTTAAAATGAAAGTTTTTGATCCCGATGCAATAAGTGCTGCTTTACTACATGATACAATCGAAGATGCAGAAGAAGATAAGAACTTTAGTAAAGAAGATATTGCTAAGATCATTAACCCAACCGTTGCTGAATTAGTAGATGGTGTTACGAAGATGAAAAGAATGAATTTTTCATCCAAGAGTGATCAAATAAATGCCAACATTAGAAAAATAGTTACTGGTCTAACAAAAGACGTAAGAATTATTTTAATTAAACTTGCAGATCGTCTTCATAACATGGAGACTCTTCAATATAAAAAGAATCCCCAAAAAAGATTTGATAATGCTTGTGAAACTATGGAATTATTTGTTCCATTATCTCTTTCTATTGGAGCTTATAGTACAAAAAATGAACTAGAAGATTTAGCACTAAAATATATTGATCCAAGTGAATTTGAACGAATAACAGAACAAAAAAGAATACTCCAAGATCAAGCCAAAGATTATTTTGAAGAAATCGAAGAAGAAATAGCATCGATTTTAAATAACAAAAGTATCCCACATAGTATTATATTCCGTACACAAACAATAAATTCAATTTACAAAAAAATTAAAAAAGGATATAAAATGGAGGATATTTATGATTTATTCTATTTAAAAGTATTAGTAAATGAAATAGATGAATGTTTTCGAGTACTTGGTTATGTTCATCACGCATATTCTCCAATTAATGGTAGAGATAAAGATTATATATGGAGACCAAAGGGGTTCTATCGTTCCCTTCATACAACCGTATCGGATAACGTAGATAACATCTTTAAGGTAAAGATAAGAACTTATGATTTGAATGAAGTAGATGCATACGGTATTCCAGCATATTGGTATATTAAAGATGGCAAAACACAAGAAGAAACACAAGAAATGATACGAGATTATCAATTTGCTCAAAAGCTAATGGAAATTGATGAAACATCTGCAGATGATTCGGATTTTATTAAAAAATTACGGAAAGAAATACTAGGGGAACATGTATATGTTTATGATTATAATGGAAAGACAATTGAATTACCAAGCGATTCTACTGTATTAGAATACTTATATCATGTTGCTCCAGACTTAATCGATAAGGGACCAACTTTCTTAGTAAATGGTAAAGAGGTATCCTATAATTATAAATTAGAAAATGACGATAGAATTCAAGTTCGTATCAATGGAAAAATTGTAAAACCAAAAGATACGCTTGGCACAAAAAGTGCTTATCAAAAATCAAAACAAATAAATGGACAAAATTCCTTCTATCCTATATAATAATAAATAGAATAGGAAGGGAAAAAAGTCTATGGAAAATGATAGAATAAAATTAAAAATTGCCAGTGCTATAAATATCATAATAGGAGTAATAGGATCCTTTTATGTTACTTATAGTGCTTTTTTATGTATTTTAGGAGTAATTATTTTTATTATAAGTAACAAAGAAGATTTAAAAAAATATAAAACTCCAATCCTAGTCCTTGCAATCTTTTCAATATTTATTAATTTAATATCTTGTATCCTATTATTTATAACATATGGAAATATAACAGATGAAGAAAGAAAAACAAATCGTGAAAATGCACCACCTAGAAGAGTAATAAAAAAATTAAACCCAGAATTAAGAAAAATAGATATTTTATTAAAACTTGGAGTTGGAATGGTATTAGTTGCCGGAATTCTTTTTGCTACGACTTCTTGGACTTTTGTTTCAGACTTTCTGAAGGCATTTTCTCTTCTTTTACTAGGAGGATTATTTCTAGGATTATCTCTTGTTACAGAGAAAAAATTCAAACTTTACCATTCATCATGCATATATTGGTTAGGAAGTATGGCGTTTTTCTTATTAACAATAATTGGAATACTATTCTTAGGAGTAACGGGTAATAACTTAACGTACACAGGATCAGCAAGCCCACTCGCTATAGCAATAACATTTGCTGTATTATTTGGATTATCCTATGCAACGTATTTAAAGTATTCAAAAGAAGATATTTTATATGTAGTATATTCTAGTATTTTATTAACAATAGTTTTTGTATTAAAATATGTAAAGATTCCTAACGAAATTATTATAATCATTATTTCAACCATTTCACTATTAACAACAATGTTTGCAAAGAAATCAACTGTGTTATATCAGTTTAATACGTTAGTTAGTTTGATTATACCAATTTATATTATAGGAAATATTAATCAACAAAACTTCTTATATTCAATTTCAGGAGTCATTAATATTGGTATTCATTACTATTTAACATATAACGATGATACGAAAGAAGAATCCATTATACATTTATTATTTGTATACGGACTATGGATTGCATCTGTTTATAATTTAGGATTAGCAGTAGAAGTATTATCCCTTGTAATTATGATAGGTATAACAGTTATTATTACTTTAATGAGAATATTAGAAGCAGAAACACATAATATCATAAATTATTGTCTATATGCTGCAATGAGTCTCATTCTATATGTAATAAATATAGATTCCAATATTGCTTGTATGATTGCGATTGTTTTCTTACTTGAAAATGTATTCTTAATAAAAACTACGGGAGAGATGAAACAATATGTAAAATATGTTTTACCACTTTCTATTATTATGATTTGTTATTCTATTTTAAATCTTGATTTTATTCCAATAGAACCAAGTACAAATTTAGTGTTTGCTATTTCAGCAATTGCTTTAGCAATTATTTACTATGTAATAAAAGAAGAATCAGATAAGTTTATATATATGTTAGCTATAATAGTATTAACCCTTATCTTTCAATATAGAAATACAGTTGAAAAAGAAACCCTATCAGCAATATTATTCTTACTTCCAACCGGTTATTTATTTTATGCCAATAAAAATCAAGAAATACAAAGGAATTTAGTTTCTTATGGATTATTTTTATTAAGTGTTTATCATGTCATTGTAAAACTAAATGTTTTAGATATTAATAACATTTTAGCAACAGTATTATTCTTATGGTTATTAATGGTATTAATAGCAGTAGGTACACAAAAAGAGCGAAGAACACTAAACTTCTTTGCAATTGTAATTCCTCTTTTCCACATACTGTCATTAATCAAAGTAGATTCTGTTTATAAACAACTTGTCTTTTGTACCATATTATTATATTTAACCTTCTTAGCCGTTCGATTCATTTGTAAAAATAAAGATAATAAAGATGTAGTTGGTACGCTTGGTATTATTTTTTCACTTCAATTTATAATATTTATTTCCAATTATTTAATAGGTATTTATGTTGGATTAGTCGGTATTGGTGTTATCTTCTTAGGATATTATAAAAAAGAGTTAAAATACTTCTTTCCATTAGGTATTGGAATTACAATTTTAAATATTATTATACAATTAAAAGAAGTATGGACAAAAATACCATTTTGGCTATATCTATTAGTAACAGGACTATCGATTATAGGATTTGTTACCTATAAAGAATGGAAAAAAACAAAAAAATAAACATCTCAACAAGAGATGTTTTTTAGTAAATAAAAAATCTATGCGAATAATATGTAAGAGGATATTATGAGTTATAGAATAAAAGAAATACCAGAAGCAGAAAGACCAAGAGAAAAATTAAAAAGAATAGGAATCATGAATTTAAGTGATCAAGAACTATTATCTATCATATTAAAGACAGGAACAAGAGAAAAAAATGTGAATGAATTATCATTAGAACTTCTTCAAAAATATGAAATAGAAAAATTTAAAGACTTAAGAAGAGAAGATATAACAACAATCAAAGGAATAGGGGAAGTAAAAGCTATGGAATTACAAGCAGCGATTGAATTAGGAAAAAGAATCTTTCTTCGAGATCAAAAAAAACTAAAGAAACTAGATAATGCTCAAGCAATATGGGAAGATGCCAAATACTTATTTTCTGGATTGAAACAAGAATACTTTTATGCATACTATTTTAATAATAAACAAGAATTAATACAAAAAAAATTGATGTTTATAGGAACAATTAATAGTGCCACAACACATACAAGAGAGATTTTTAAAGAAGCGTATATAGTAAGTGCCAGTAGTATTGTTTGTCTTCATAATCATCCAGCAAATGATCCAAAACCAAGTAAAGCAGATATACTATTTACAGAAAGACTCATGAGAACCGGAGAAATTCAAGGAATACCCGTGATTGATCATATTATAGTATGTGAAAATACTTATTACAGTTTTTATGAAAACCATAATAAAATGAATCTCTAATTGTATCTACAAAAGAATTATATTATAATAAAAAAGTGAGATGGTTTTATGAAAAAAATGGAGAAAAAAAAGAAAAAAATATGGATATTAGGAATAACCATTGTATTAGTATGTTTATTAATTGTATCAGTATTTACCAATAGAAAAACAGGAAAAGTAGAGTCTTTTGCCAAAGATATATTGATGTTAGTTCAAAAAGGAGTAATGATACCTTTTACAACTCTAAAAAGTGAAAAAATAGCTACTCAATCAGAAAGTGAAATCATTCAAAAAAATAAAAATTCTTCCCTAGAAAAAGAAATTCAAGAATTAAAAGAAGCATTAGAATTAAATCGTACGTTAACGGAATATACTCCAATAAACGCTACAATCATGTCTAGAAATAAAAGTTATTGGTTTAATACTCTAACAATTGATAAAGGAAAATCCTCTGGTATATCAGAAGACATGGCAGTAATTACTAAAAATGGATTAATCGGAAAAATTAGTAAAGTATCAAAACATTCCTCAGAAGTAAAGTTAATAACTTCAGACGATATCAATTTTAAAGTAAGTATTGCCATAAAGACAAATGAAGTAGATAATTATGCAATATTAAATGGTTATGATAAAGAAACAGGCCTTGTAAAAGCATCGGGAATTGATAAAACAACAACTGTCAATAAAGACGATGTAGTTTTAACAAGTGGATTAGGGAAGCTTTTTCCCGGAGGTATCTATATAGGGACGATAGAAAAAGTTGAAAGTGATAAATATAATTTAAGTAAAACAGTATATATTAAAACAGCTCAGAACTTTAACGACATTCATTATGTAACAGTATTGAAGGTGAAAGAATGATACCATATATAATTATGATGATATCCTTACTTTTAGATGGATTATTAACAAATTATTTACCATATTTAGTAAATGAATTATCAATTTTTACTCCAATGTTAACTGTGATTTCTATCATTTGCATTTATCCATTTTATCAGAAACAAGAAAAAAAGTATTATCTAACTATATTTATATTGGGAATGATATATGACTTGATGTATACAAACTTATTATTTTGGAATGGGATTTTATTCCTAATTCTTGCAATAATTGTAAGGTTTATTTATAAAAACTATGAGGTAACACCCATTCGTCTAATTCTCTATAGCATTATCATTATTACTATCTATGAGACTCTAACAGGAATCATTCTATTTACTTTTCAATTAGTTCCTGTAACGATATCGAAAGTATTTTATAAAATTACTCATAGTTTAATACTCAATATAATATATATTGAAATAGTATATGGAATTATAAAAAGAATACCAAAGAGATTTAAAAAAATAAGTATAAATTAATATACTTATTTTTTAGAAAAATATTGACTTTACGAAGCGGCTTTGCTATAATTCAATTACTGGCTGTAATTAGACAGTAGTATGGGGCATTAGCTCAGCTGGGAGAGCGCCACGTTTGCACCGTGGAGGTCAGCGGTTCGATCCCGCTATGCTCCACCATTATTTGGAAAACATAGGACTTGAAAAAAGTCCTTTTTTTATAAAAAAAAGAATGACTAAATCATTCTTTTTTCATGTTAATGCTTACCAATATTCCTATTAAACAGAAGTAGGTTTTTCAGTGCCGTTATCCTTTTTTACAACCTTAGAATAATCTGGAGTACCATAACCATAGATGTTAGAATCTCCAATACTTCTCGTTTTACGAACAACTTTATCTTTAATATTTCCCTCAATTGTATGAATAACACCATCTTTAACTTCAGCAACTAAAGCAGTATGATGAACGGTAGGATTACCAACAAAGATAATATCTCCTGCTTTTGGTGTATAATCTTTTCCTTTAAATTGATTATGCTCTTTAAACCACTTTACACCAGAAGCAGCATCTCGGAATAGGGGAACAGCTCCAGCATCTACCAAACCGCTTTCATTAGCACACCATACAACAAATTCACTACACCATTGAGCACCTTGACCCTCACCTAATAAAGATAAATAATCAGATTCATCTTTATTACCAAGTTGAGTAGCAGCAATCTCAACGATTTGTTGTCTGGCATCTTCTTCATTATCAAACGTTTCTTGCAAGTCTAGATCTTTCAAAGCGGACTTATAAGGTTTATTCGTTGTTTTACTCTTTTTCTTTTTCTTAGAAGAAATTAATTGAGCAGAACCAAATCCTAAACTACCACCACCATAATTTCCAGAATAACCTCCCGAATAACCACCAGTATAACCGCCTGCATAGTTACCTCCAACAGGTTGAGCATTATTAGTAGGAGTAGCATTTGCATCATTACTAGTGGGGCCTCCTGCATTATCACCACTAAATACAAGTGAATTTTGAAGTTGAGTATGGGAATTAACAACACTTTCCATTACATTTATAGTATTTTGCATTTTGGTAGAGCAAGCATCAATATTACTAGAAATCGTATTAACTGCACTAGCAAAATCAAAACCATCTTCACAAGACGTATCATATCCTTTTACAGAACTACTAATATTATCCATACTAGAAGCAAGACTTTGAATTGAACTTGCAGAAGAGGTAACAGCATCTGTTTCTAAGATAAAAGTTGACATAAATATCCCTCCTAATAATCTTATAATAAAATTGTATCATTTATGAAAAAAGAAATCATCTTTTTTTTGAAAAAATATGATTCCTAATAAAACTATTGAAAAAAGAAGAAAATAAATGCTATAATATAAGAGCAATATGTACGCCGATATAGTTTAGTGGTAAAACAGATCCTTGGTAAGGATCAGCGGTAAGTTCAATTCTTACTATCGGCACCAGATTGATAGGAAACTCGGACAATTCCGAGATGCAATAAATTACTAACAAAAATGTTAGTTTTTTTTGTTTAAGAATTACAGATGTATGAATAGGGATGAGATAGTAATGAAGAAAAAGTATTATAAATCCTAATGATGAGTATAATTTTTCTACCTTGTGTTTGGTACTGGCTCAGGAACAGATTCTTGGATCATTAAAGAATGAAATGACTCATTTTATTGCTTCACGTCTTGGAATATGATAAGATGAAACTGGGATAAATAATAACATAGTTTTGTTTTTTGAAAGTCTTATCATTATCACGCGTTTGATTAAGAACTTTTCACTATATTTATCCTAAGAAGAGAAAAATCTCTTCTTTTTTTTGGACAAAAAAAGATTTCATACCAATAATAGAATAGGAGGTGAAAGAAAACAGAGTGAAAGTAGTCCTACAAGACGGAATAAAGGATTGTGGTATTTGCTGTCTCTTATCTATTATTCGATATTATGGGGGAGATGTATCAAAAGAATACTTAAGAGAAATAACAAATACTTCGAAAGAAGGAGTATCACTTTATAATCTAATAGAAGGTGCACAAAAAATAGGTTTTGAAGCAATCGGAATGACAGGAAATTTAGAAGATATTAAAGTAAATAACTTACCATGTATTGTTCATTTGATTGTGAATAAAAGCTATAAGCATTTTGTAGTTTTATACCAAATTATAGAGAAAAAACAACAAGTAATTATCATGGATCCAGCCGTAGGAAAAAAGAGTATTTCTTTTTCTGAATTTCGTCTATTATCCAGTTCCAATTATTTATTCTTAAAACCAATTAAAAAAATACCAATCATGGAGAAGAAACATAAAATAATAAATAGTGTAAAAGTTCTATATGCAAAGAATAAAAACTTATTAATTCAAATTTTCATTTTAACAACTTCCTATTTCATATGGAATATTATATGCTCTTTTCATTTTAAATTTTTAATGGAATATGCCATTCATACCAACCTTACAATGAACGTATACACGATTAGTTTTTTAATAGCTATTCTCTATGGAATCAAAAATTTAAATAGTTTTTTTAGAAACGTATTATGGAATAAATGGAACTGTCTTTTTGATTATGAAACCACTTCGATTACTTATAAACAATTACTTTTACTTCCATATTATTATTATAAAAATAGGACTACTGGTGAAGTGGTTTCACGATTTAAGGATCTCAATACAACTAGAGGCTATATCAGTAATTTCTTCTGCATAGCAACAACAGATTTTATAAGTATTATTATTTTCTTCTGGATTTTAAGAACGTATAGTGTATATTTAACAAGAATCATTCTGATTCCAATCTTTTTCATAGGATTATATACAATGAGTCTTCGTAAAAAAAAGAAGAAGTATCTTCGTATGATTCACTCTAATCAAGATACAATTCATTCCTATTTAATTCAGGGAATTAGTAATGTAGATACAATAAAAGGTTTTCATTTAGAAAAAAGATTAATCGATAAATTTTCATTACAATATAAAGTTTTTTTAGAAAAAATCTATCAATATAATATGCTTTTAGAATTTAACCAGTTTTTAAAAAATAATATTCGAGATATCATATATATTTTATTATATGGATTAGGGTCTTATTATATTATTCAAGGAAAAATATCAATCAGCAATTTAATACTATATCAAACTTTCTTTGTATATTTTCAAAATAGTATTCAGTCCATTTTATATTTCATAGAAGAATACCCATCATTTAAAGTATCTTTAGAACGAATTGAAGAAATATTCATGATAAAACAAGATCAGTTTGATAATCATTATTTTTATTTGCCTTATCAGTTAAAGGGAGATATTGTTTTTCAGAATATAAATTATAATGTTGGAGCAAAAACACTATTAAAAGAATTAAATCTAACAATTCATCAAGGAGAAAAAGTATTATTAAGTGGAGAAAGTGGTAGTGGGAAAAGTACTTTATTAAAAATGCTACTTCGTTATATTGAAGTAGATTTTGGACATATTCAAATAGCTGGTATTGATATTAATCATTATCATTTAGAAAATATTCGATCCCATATTACATATGTAAACAGTAATGAATACTTATTTACGGATACAATCAAAAATAATATTGTAATGTATAAAGAAGAAAAAGAGGAAGACTTTCAAGAAGTATGTAAAATCTGTATGGTAGAAGATATCGTTAAAAATAATAGTTCCGGTTATAATGCTTTAATTGAAGAAAATGGTTTCAATTTAAGTAATGGAGAAAGACAAAGAATTGTATTAGCAAGAAGTATTTTAAGAAAGAGTAGTATCTATATTCTAGATGAAGCATTAGCAGGAATTGATATTACCAGAGAAAAGAAAATATTAACTGAGATTTTTCAGTATTTAAAAGAGGAAACAATCATTGTAATATCTCATCGCTTTAATAATAAGAAATGTTTTGATCGAGTTCTTAAGTTAGAAGGAGGAAAAATTATTGAAAATAAGAAACTACGAACGTAAAACAGGAATATTACTAGGAATGATATTTCTCTGGATAATAGAAGCAATATTCTGTTTATATGTCTGGATGAAGAAAGATTATACATATGAAATACTAACAGGAACTATGATAAAAAAGGACTTAGTTTTATTTATTGTATCAAAAGAAGAAAGAAAACTCTTATATCAAAATCAATTATTATTTTTTCAAAGTAAAAAACAAAAATATACTATAGAAGAAGATCGAGGGGTAGTTTTAAAGAAGAATAAAAAAACATACTATGAAATGGTACTGTCTATTAAAACACCTAAGAATTGCAAAGCGATGGATGGGCTTAGTTATAGTCTTCCAAAAGAGAAAAAAAGAATATTTCGATTACTAAAAGAAATAGGGGAAGGTGATTAAAATACAAAAAATAGAAAAAGAACAATTAGAAAGGATAAAAGGGGGAGCTGCTATATCAGTTTGGACAGGAATAGCGATAGCAGCGATAGTTGTATTCTTAAGCGGCGTAATTGAAGGAATAACAAACCCTGAAAAATGTAATAGTTGAAAGAAATAGAAAAAGAAAAATTAGATACAATCTCCGGTGGAGATGCTAGTTCAATCTCCGGCCCAATCATTAATGCGATTGTGAATGTAATTCATGTATTAAAAGAAGCAGGATATGCATTGGGATCAGGAATTCGGAGAATTAGTGAAAATAACTTATGCCCATTAGAATAATAAAAAAATATAAGAAAGAAATATTCTTGTTAATTTTTGGAATTTTACTTTTAATGATTTTCCCCATCCTATTACAGTTCATCTTTCAATTAGGTGTCTATTTTGGTACATTTTTCCGTAAATTATATTTTTATGTCGTTTTTTCTTAAAAAAAACAGAAAAAAGAGTTGAAAAATAAATATTCTTTTGATATAATTCTTTTTAGTTAAAACGAAGGGAGGGAAAAAGTTGGCAACTAAAGTAACTGTTAGAGGTAATCTAGATCAAGCTCTAAGAAAGTTCAAACAAAAAGTGGCAAGAGATGGTGTCCCTTCTGAGTGGAAAAAACGAGAAGCCTACGATAAACCAGGAGTAAGAAGAAGAGCAGCTAAAAAAGAAGGAATTAAAAATTCTAGAAAAAGAGATCGTGCAAATCGTAGTAAAGATTATTAAAATAGTATCATTTTTGATACTATTTTTCATTGTAAATAAATGAAAATTACAGTATAATGAAAACTAGGAGATGAGAGTATGGTAGAAAAATTAGAAAAAGACATGATTGAAGCCATGAAGTCAAAAGAAAAAGAAAAATTAATGGTTATTCGAATGGTTAAAGCAGCTCTAAAACAAGAGCAAATTGATCATAAGAAAGAAATAAATGATGAATTATTAACAGATGTTGTTAGTAAACAAATCAAAATGAGAAAAGATTCTCTTTTAGAATTTGAAAAAGGTGGAAGACAAGACCTTATGGATAAAACGCAAGCTGAAATAGATCTTTTAATGGAATATCTTCCAAAACAATTATCCAAAGAAGAAGTATTAGAAATCATTGATGCCATTTTTGCAGAAGTGAAACCAACTAGTCCAAAAGATATGGGAAAAATAATGGGAGAAGCACAAAAACAATTAAAAGGAAAAGCAGATATGAAAGAAGTTTCCACCATAATAAAAGAAAAATTAGAAGCAATATAAATTGCTTTTTTTTTGAAATAATAATGAAAATATGAGTATAATAAGATAGAGAATCATTTTAAAGAAGTTGAAAAAACAAGAGAAAAATAGTAAAATAAAAAGAGAAAAGAAAACAAATATGAGGAGGGGTCAAGTGTTAGCACCACTTTCAAATACAATTCAAGGGGTAATTAATTTTACCTGGCCTATGGTATTTATCTCAACCATCGTAATGGTTTCTTTTCGTGTGAGTTATTTAATTGTTAATAAAGAAAAATTAGTTCTTTATAAAGAACTTTATCGATTAATATTTGGAATTTATATTTTATGTCTGTTCCAAGTAGTGACCTTTCAAGATGATACTTCTTGGGCAAGCAATAATTTTATTCCATTTCGTGAAATCATGCGTTATAGCATTACAAATCGATTGTTTATAAAAAATGTATTAGGGAATATGATTATGTTTCTTCCTTTTGGCTTTTTTACAAGTTATTATTTAAAAAGTGAAAACGTTAGTGTTCCGTTATTATTAACATTTATAGCTTCGTTATCCATTGAATTTGTTCAAATAACAATTGGAAGAGTTTTTGATGTTGACGACATTATTTTAAATTTACTAGGTGGTTGTGCTGGTTATCTAATTTATAGTATAATGCGAAGAATAAGTGAAGGATTGCCAAGCTTCTGTAGAAGTGAATGGTTTTTAAATGTTTTATCCGTATTCGTTTTAGGTGGAGTAATTGCTTCCCTTATAATAATTCTGATATAGGAGTGTATATGAATCATATAGAAATATTTGTACAAGTAAAAGAAGAAATAAAAGAACTAGAAACAGTGAAAAAAGTACTACAATGTGCCTTAAAAAAAGAAAAGATAGAGAATGCCTCATTTAATCTAATCATAGTAGATAATCAATATATTCATGAATTAAATAAAACGTATCGTAACATGGATAAAGAAACAGACGTAATAACATTTGCATTAGAAGATGAAGATTCAATCATTCTACCAAATGAAGAGAGAGTATTAGGGGATATTTATATATCAATTGAAAAAGCCAAAGAGCAAGCAGAAAGCTATGGACATTCTCTTTTAAGAGAATTATCCTTTTTAGCGATTCATGGTTTTTATCATTTATTAGGATATGATCATCAAACGAAAGAAGAAGAGGCCATCATGTTTCAAAAACAAGAGGAGGTATTGCAGGAATATGGGATTACTAGAGAAAATATTTAAGAAAAAAACTCCCGTTAGAAATAAAGATCAAGGAACTGCACTAGAAAGATATTGGAAGAGTTTTTGTCATGCAATAAATGGAATTATTTATTGTTTAAAATATGAACACAATATGATTATTATTTTACTAGCAACCTTCATCGTAACGATTTGTGGATTTGTATTTAAAATTAGTATTCCAGAATGGTTATTTATAATATTTGTTTGTGGAGCAATAGCTGCTTGTGAAGTAATCAATTCATCCATAGAAGCAATTGTAGATTTAATAACAAGTGATTTTAGCGAACTTGCCAAAATTGCAAAAGATACAGCGAGTAGTGCATCTTTATTATTATGCACTGTTGCATTAATAGGAGGATTGATAATATTCATTCCTAAAATCGCATTATTAATAGGAGGTTAATATGATAGAAAAATTAAAAGCCTTACATCAAAATAGTTATGTACCAATCTCTAATTTCCCAGTATCTGCTTGCGTAGTAACAAAAGATAATAATATGTTCTTTGGTGTAAACGTAGAAGATGCTTCCACAAGAGCAGGAACTTGTGCTGAAAGAAATGCAATTTATGCAGCCATTACTGCTGGCTATAAAAAAGGTGATTTTAAAGAAGTACACGTAATGGTATCTAGTGGTAAAATTGGGATGCCATGTTTTGTTTGTAGACAAATGATATCAGAATTATTTGAAGAAGATTCTCTAGTAAGATGTTATGCTACAACTGGAGAATATAAAGACTATACAGTAAAAGAATTATGCCCTTATCCTTTTGGAGAGGATGATTTACAATGAAATGTGGATTTGTAAGTATTGTTGGTAGACCAAATGTTGGAAAAAGTACATTATTGAATACGATTCTAGGAATGAAACTTGCTATTACGTCTAATGTTAGTGGAACCACGAGAAACGTAATAGAGGGAATCTATAATGATGAGGAATCTCAAATTATATTTGTGGATACTCCTGGGATTCATAAACCAAATGACAAATTAGGAAACCTTTTAAATAAAAAAGCATATAATAATACAGAAGGTGTAGATATCATACTATTTTTAGTAGATATCTCAAAAGGATTTGGCAAAGGGGATCAGTTTATTTTAGATAGATTGAAAGAAAAGAAGGTACCAATTTATCTATTATTAAATAAAATTGATTTAGTAAAAAACAAAGAAAACCTATTAAAAGAAATGGAAGAGATGAGCCAAAAATATAACTTTTCAGAAATCATTCCAATTTCTGCAAAGAAAAAAAATAACGTAGAAGACTTAATCAAATGTTTAAAAAGAGATTTACCAGAAACAGAAAAAATATATTCGGAAGAAGATTTAACAAATGTAACAACTAGATTTATTATGGCCGAATTTGTAAGAGAAAAAATACTAGAATTAACACACGATGAAATTCCTCATACAGTTACCTGTTATACCGAAAACTATGAAGAAGATGACAAACTGGTTCATATTCAAGTTTTAATCATAGTAGATCGTGAAAACATTAAAAAGATCATTATTGGAAAACAGGGATCTTTATTAAAAGAAATTGGTATAAAGGCAAGACAAGATATGGAAGAATTTTTAGGGAAAAAAGTTTTTTTAGAGACATATGTTAAGACTGTTAAAAATTGGCGCGATGAAGAGAGATATCTTTTAGAGTTAGGTTTAAAAGAAGACGATGAGTAAAAGAATCACCACTATCATGATAGAGGTGATTTTATGATAGAAGAAGGAATCTTATGAAAATAGAAAGTATAGAAGGAATTGTTTTAACTGAAACAAACTACAGTGAATCTAGTAAGATATTAAATGTATTAACCAAAGAACATGGATTAATTGGAGTAATGTCAAAAGGTTGTCGTAATATGAAGAGTAAATTACGAGGAGTCAGCCGCAAATTGATATATGGTACCCTTCATGTTTATTACAAAGAAAATGGACTTTCTACTTTAATCGGAATAGATGTAATAAATTCTTTTCCCAAGATTATGATGGATCTAGAAAAAATATCCTATGCTTCATTTTTATTAGATTTAACACATCAAGTGATAAAGCAAACAGAAGAAGAGGGAATCTTTGAATTATTAAAAGAGACTCTACTCAAAATAGAAGATGGATTGAATCCAATGGCTCTATCGAATATATTAGAAATCAAACTATTAGATTATTTAGGGGTATCTCCTAGTATAGATTCATGTGCTCATTGTGGAAGTGATAAACAGATTGTTACTTTATCTTCCACTGCTGGAGGATATATATGTAAGAACTGTTATCAAAATGAACCACTTGTAAATGAAAAAACAATTAAAATGATTCGAATGTATTATTATGTAGACATTAAAAACATTACAAAACTAGAAGTAAAAGAGGAAATTAGTTTAGAAATCAATCGTTTTTTAGATGAATACTATGAGCAATTCACAGGGTTATACATGAAAAGTAAAGATTTTATAAAGAAAATCAGTCAATGGACTACAAAATAAAACTTTTCTTTTTATATAAAATAATATATAATGATATTGGTGATAAGATGAATTATATTGAATATATCGTAATAGGTGTAGTCCTAGTGGTTATTTTATTAGCAATTTTAAAAGCGACAAAAAAAGGAGCAGATCTTGATTTTAATAAACTAGTTGAATTATTAGGTGGAAAGGATAACATTATCTCAACGGAAACCAATATGTCACGGTTTAAAGTAACATTAAAAGATGTGTCCAAAGCAAATAAAGAAGGAATTCAAAAACTAGGTGCAAAGGGAATTGTCGAAATTGATAATCAGTTGAAAATAATTCTAGGCGCAGAATCAAAACAATTAAAAAAATATATAGATGAAATAAAATGACAGTTTGTCATTTTTTTTGTAAAAAAATAAAAAATATATAGACCTATAAAAATAATTCATGTATAATGAAATTAAAGATTGGAGATGTACAATATGAATGAAGAAATTCAAATACAAGGGCAACAAAGCCAACAAAAAGAACAGAAAGGAAAAAGAGCTGCATTTTTATTACTATTAGCAATATTATTAGTAGGCATTTCAATTGGATTCGCAGTACTATCAACATCATTAAATATCAGTGGTACTTCAACGATTCAAAATAATAGTTGGAATGTATCACCAGATCCAACAAATGGAATCGAGTGTCCATCTGGACAAGTGTGTACGATTAATCCATCTAACCCAGGAGGTTTAACTCCAGATGATGGTGAACCAACTCCAGAAAATCCAAATCCTAAAGGAGCGATTATTTGGATGGATGGAAACACTGTATATTTTAAGCATTTATTAAAGGCACCTGGAGATGTATTTACATTTAATGTAACATTTAAGAACAGTGGAACAATTGATGCAAAAGTAGCTAATGTAACAACAAACCAATTAAATGCAACTGCTCAAAATTTCCTTACATATTCTGTAACATATGCAAATGGTAGCGCTGTTGCTGCTGGAGATTCTTTAAACGCAGGAGCAAGTGCAACATTCAAAGTAACAGTTGCCTATAAATCAAGTGTTACTACTTTACCAACTACTGAAGAACTTGCTTTAATTAATGAAACAGCTAATGGACATACAGGAGCTACTTCATTATTCACAGTATCATACGAACAAAAATAAAGGAGAACCAAAAAGAGTTCTTCTTTTCTTTTTATCATAAATATGATACAATTGGCATCAAGAAATATCGCGAAAGAAGGATAAAAATGGAACGATTACAAAAAGCAATTGCAAGTTCTGGTATTACTTCCAGACGAAAAGCAGAAGATTTAATTAAAAATGGAAAAGTAAAAGTAAATGGACACGTTATTACTGAGATGGGAACAAAGGTATCTCCAAAAGATATTATTGAAGTAGATGGCAATATTATATCGAAAGAAGAAAAAGAATATTACTTATTAAATAAACCAAGAGGATATATTACATCTAGTTCTGATGAAAAAGGAAGAAAAACAGTAATGGAATTAATCTCAACTAAATCAAGAATCTATCCAGTAGGACGCTTAGATTATGATACAACAGGAGCCCTTTTACTAACAAATGATGGAACATTTGCTAATATTATGACTCATCCAAATCATAGTATTGATAAAGTTTACTTAGCAAAACTTGAAGGCATACTAAAAAAAGAAGCAATCGACCGATTAAAAAAAGGAATAGAATTAGATGGTAAAACCGTAAAAGCCACCCGTGTTAAACTAAAGAAAGTAGATTCTGAAAAAGAAACTTGTATCGTAGAAATTACAATTCATGAAGGAATTAATCATCAAGTTAAGAGAATGTTTGAAAAAGTAGGATATCCAGTTTCAAAATTAAAAAGACAAAGAGTAGGAATATTTACTTTAGAAGGATTAAACTCCGGAGAGTATCGTAAATGTACTCTAAAAGAAGTACAAATTGTCTATTCTTATAAAGAAAAGAAAAACTATCCAAATGGATAGTTCTTTTATTCTTCTTATGCAGCTTTATCTTCTGGAACTGCATCAGCCTTAACTTCTTCAATAGCACCAGTTGGGCAAGATTCAAGTGCCTCAGTAGCTTCTGCAACCTTATCTTCTGGAATTACATCAACTTTAACTTCAGATTGACCATCTTCATTTGGTCCGAATACATCCTCAAACTGAAAGCAAGCTCCGCATCCAATACAAGCGTCTTGATTAACTTTTAATTTCATTTACATCATCCTTTCAAAGATAGTATACCGGAAATGACAGAAAAGGTAAAGAAATAGTTAAAAGAATTAAAATCTTTCTATTTTTCTTTGACGTAAAGACAAATTTAAGAGCTTTTGTTTTGACATAGAGTATGCTAAAATTATAATAAGAAGGTGAAGCCTATGAGACGGATGGATCGCTATAAAGAAGAAGATATCAATAAATCTAGTAGAACTGATATAAATCAAGAATTATATCAAAATGTTTCCAGTAATGCCATTTACACCAATATAACGGATGTTACGAATGCTAATGCATTTGAAATAAGTAGCCAATCAGCTCAAGGAACAACAAGAGAGGCATATCAACAAATGCAAAAATATCAAACAATGGAACCAGTTCCTAAAACTCGTAAAGATTTAGATGATTTTAATTACTTATATCAAAATAAAGAAAATAAAATATATGATATCAATAGTTTTTTGGAAGAAGCTAGGAAAAAAAGAATAGAAAAAGACGAAAAAGAAGAAAAAAGAAAACTAAAGAATAATGATTATAATATTTTATCCGATGTTAATAAAGAAAAGTTAGAGCAATATAGAGAAGAAAAAAAGAAAAGAATCATGACTCCTGAAGAAGAAGAATTAATAGATACGATTGTATCTAAGACTTTAGCAGGAGAAATAGACAAAGCAACCAGTGTAGATTTATTAAGCGATTTAATGGCTACTAATTTATTAGACACGGTTAGTGGTTCTGAGGAGATATCAGCCGAAACAGAAGAAGTGGCCGAAGAAGAACCAACTATTATAAAAACGGAAACAAAGATAGAAATACCAAAAGAAGAGGTAAAAGAAGAAACAACAGAGACAGAAGAAGTACAACCAGCACCAGCAGAGGATACAGAGAAAGTTGAAGAAGATAAGCAAGAAAATACAACAGAAGATGCTTTGAAAGGAAAAGATCCAGACTTCTACACTAGAAGTATGGACTTGTCAGATAAGGATTTTAATATGAGTGATGACTTCAAAGAAAAGCAATTATCACTTCCAATGAAAATATTCATTTTTTTGCTCATTTTAGCAGTAATTGCTGTAAGCTCATATTTTATCTATAAGAGGATTTTATAAATAGAAATAAAAAGTTCCTATTCAACTTTTTATTTTTTTTTGGTATGATAATATTATGGTGGTGAGGACAATGAATACAAATTTCATTGTGAATGATTATGTATTAATTTGGAATTTATTATTTGGAGCTTCTATTTCAGAAACCATATATAAATTAAAACAAAAAATATGGGATACTTATAAAAATGAGTATAATGCTATTTTTAAAGATAAAGATGAAATATTAAAGGATTATAAAAACTATATTCCAAATGATGATACCGTATATAATATTGTAATGGAAAACAAAGACTATGAGAAATTAAAAAAACAAGCAGAACAATATCGAATAGAAATCATGCAAATATGGGATAAAAATAAAAAAGAAACAGATTATTTAATCAAAAATATTTTGCGTAAAAAATTACCAAATTACAATATACTTGTTGTAAATAAAGAACTAAATATTATTGACCATGCCAATGAGAATAATATGATTATCGGAAAAGAAATAGACAAAAAAGAGCCTTTAAGAATATTATTAGATATGAACATAGAAATTGCTAAGAAACATACAAAACGATATAAAGAAGATTTTGAAAAATTTAAAAAAGCCATTATAGAATTAGCTGTATTAAACGAATATGCGACTAGAATTACAGGGAGAAGTTGCTATCAAAGTGGATCTCCTGAATTAATGCCAATGAAAAGATGGTTATATCCATATTGGTTAATGTATTTAGGTGTTCCTAAAGAAGAATTTACAAATTATATGATGCGCGACAAAATCGTGTTTGATATCGATAAATATGCCTATGAAAAAGAATTGAAAAAAATGGATATTGAAGAATTTATTGAGTTTTGCATTCGTAATCAAAGATATATTATTCGGGAAGCAAAAGAGAAAAAAGACAAAATAGAAATACTATAGCAGAAAGCAGGGGGTATTATGGATGAGAAAATAGAAGTATTATTAAAAAAAATCAATATGGATGAAGAATCTTATCCATTTTTTTCTGATGCCAAAATCAATAAAATTAAAGTGAATACCAAAGTAGATAGTTGGCAGATATTTCTAGAAAAAGAGACCTTATTACCTGCTTCTGTTTTTGAACAATTAGAATCAAAAAAAATGCTTTTGGATGAAAATGCTAGTAAAATTGATTTTATTTGGGATATTAAAAACCAAGATATCAATCAGTATCTAGAGTATTATCCATTAGTATTAAAAGAATGTAGAGATCAATTACATGTATTAGAAATCTATGATAGTTGCCTACAAGTTGAAAATGATTGTTTAATTCTAATTACAACAAATGAAAATGAAAAAGAACGATTAGAAAAATCTTTATCAACAATTCAATCTTTTTATCATAAACTAGGATATAAAAATCAAATTGATTTAGTATGTCGAAAAGGAGAAAACATTTTAGAAGAAGTACAGAAAGAACTAGAAAATATTGAAATCCCTGTTCGTGAAAAAAGGAAAGTTGAAACATCAGAACAAAGTACAGAGAAAAAAACATATCGGAGAGAACCAAAAGAAGAGAATAATGTAATTGGTAGAGGAATTAAAGAAGAACCAATCAAAATCAAAACAATTATTGGAGAAGATAATAATGTAGTAATTGAAGGAAAAGTATTTGGGGTAGAATTATTTGAGTCTAGCAAAACAGATTTTAAAATCATCACATTAAAAGTAACGGATTTTTCAGATAGTATTTATTGTAAAGTATTTGCTAGAGAACAAGATGAGTATAGTCGTCTATGTAAAGAACTAAAAGAAGGAAACTGGTATAAGTTTAGAGGACAAACAAAATATGATACATTTGCCAAAGAATTAGTATTAACTCCAAGAGATATATTAAAGATTGATAAAAAAGAAGAAACAAAAAAAGACCTAGCAGAGGTCAAAAGAGTAGAACTCCATTGCCATAGTAAAATGAGCCAAATGGATGGGGTTGCTGATGAAACAGACATTGTAAAAACAGCAATGGGATTTGGTATGAAAGCAGTTGCGATAACAGACCATAATGGTGTTCAAGGATTTCCACATGTCTTTAATATGGTGACAGGCTATAATAAGAAATTAGAAGAAGGGCAAGAGCCATTTAAAGCGATTTATGGTGCAGAACTGACAATGATTGACGATGATGTTGATATTGTAGTTCGTCCTACAGATGATGTGATGTTAGACCAAACATTTGTTGTTTTTGACTTTGAAACAACAGGATTTAATGCTGGTGGAGTAGATTCTATTATTGAAATAGGTGCTGTAAAAATTAACAATGGAACCATTATGGATCGTTATGATGAATTAATAAATCCTGGACGACCACTTCCTGAAAAAATCGTAGAACTAACAAACATTACAGATACCATGTTAGAAGGGAAAGATAACGAAGAACAAGCGGTTAAGCGCTTTATTGAGTGGTTTGGAGATTGTCCAATGGTTGCTCATAATGCAAAATTTGACGTTTCATTTTTAGAGATGGCTTATAAAAAATATAATTTAGGAAAATTTGAAAATCCTGTCATTGATACATTAGAGTTATCAAGAACGTTAGACAATACTTATGCAAGACATTCCTTATCAGCACTTGTCAAAAGATATGAAGTTCCTTGGGATGAGACTGCACATCATAGAGGAGATTACGATGCCGAAGGGACAGCCCTTGTATTCCATAAAATGTTGAAAAAACTATCGAATCGTAATATAGAAAAAATGTCAGATTTGAAGAAATTAGTGAGTAAAGATGAAATTCATAAATATGGACGAGCACATCATATAAATATTTTAGTAAAGAATAAAGTTGGATTGAAAAATCTATTCCAATTAATATCTCTAGCGAATACAACATATCTTTATAAAACCCCTAGAATACTGAGAAGCGTAATAGAAGAACATCGAGAGGGACTGCTAATTGGTAGTGGTTGTTATGAAAGTGAAGTATTTACTTCTGCTAAATCTAAAAGTGATGATGAGTTATCCAATATTATTAGATTTTATGATTATGTAGAAGTCCAACCAGTTGAGTGTTATGAACATTTAATTCAAACAAGTGATTTTGGAACAAAAGTAGAAATCGCATCCAATATTGAAAAAATTGTTCGCGTTACAGAAGAAGCTGGAAAAATCATTGTCGCAACTGGAGATGTTCATCATTTAAAGCGAGAAGATAAGATTTATCGAGAAATAATTGTCAATCAAAAAGTGCCAGGTGGTGGAAGACATCCATTAGCAAGAAATGGGATAAAAGATATTCCATCGAATCATTTTCGCACAACAGATGAGATGCTTGAAGATTTTCAATTCTTAGGAGCTGAAAAAGCATATCAAATTGTAGTAGAAAATACGAATAAAATAGCAGATATGTGTGAAATAGTAGAAGTAATTCCAGATACCGGAGGAATTCCATTCTCCCCACGGGTAAAATCAGATGATGGGGAAAGCTATCTAGATTGTCCGGTAGTAGTAACCGACTTAGTCTACACAAAAGCTGCTGATTGGTATGGGAATCCTCTTCCATATTCCATTGAAGAAAGAATTGCAACAGAATTGTATGGAGATATTGTTTATCGAATTATAACGGAAGATTTGCAAAAAGAAAATTTATCTGAAGAAGAATTTCAAAAGAAATCCCATAAAGAATTACACAATCATTTACTTCAAGGAAAAGACCATGTTTGGGAATTTGTAAAAGAATATGTAAAAAAGACAAGTGAAGAAGAACTAGACGAAAAAGGATTAGAAAAAGCAACGAAAAAAGCCTTAGGGGGAGTAATCGGTGGAGGATTCGATCCGATTTATTTGATTGCCCAAAGACTTGTAAAACACTCCAATGATGAGGGCTATTTAGTTGGTTCCAGAGGATCTGTAGGTTCTAGCTTTGTCGCAACAATGATGGGGATTACAGAAGTTAATCCACTAGCTGCCCATTATCGTTGTGGAAAATGTAAAATTAGTATCTTCGAAGATGATGACGGAAAAGCCTTTGGTGCTGATTACTCATCCGGATTTGATTTACCAGATAAAGAATGCCCAAATTGTCATGTTCCATTAATCAAAGACGGACAGGATATGCCATTTGCTACCTTCTTAGGATTTAATGCCGATAAAGTACCTGATATTGATTTGAATTTCTCTGATTTGAATCAAGCCAGTGCTCATGCCTATACCAAAGTATTATTTGGCGAAGACAATGTCTATCGAGCTGGAACCATTGGTACGGTTGCCGATAAAACAGCCTTCGGTTTTGTCAAAGGATACTGTGAAGAAAAAGGATTAGGAGAGATGCGTACAGCAGAAATTGAGCGGTTAGCAATTGGTTGTACAGGAGTCAAAAGAACAACTGGTCAGCATCCAGGAGGAATTGTTGTTATTCCAGATTATAAGGATGTATCTGATTTTACACCATTCCAGTTCCCGGCAGATGATGATACCGCTGAATGGCGAACAACTCATTTTGATTACCATTCCATTGATCAATGTCTATTAAAATTAGACATATTAGGGCATTCAGATCCTACTCAATTACGATTGATTCAAAATCAGTCAAAAACGGATATTTTAAAAGTTCCGTTAGATGATAAGAAGACCATGTCCATCTTTACTTCAACAGAAGCATTAGGAGTAACCAAAGAGCAAATCATGTGTAATACAGGAACTTTAGGAATACCAGAGTTTGGAACACCATTTACCATTAAATTAGTAGAAGATACCAAACCAACTACTTTTGGGGAGTTAATTAAAATATCTGGCCTATCTCATGGAACCGATGTTTGGCTAGGAAATGCCCAAGATTTAATATTAAATAATGTAGTTCCTTTTAAAGAAACCATTGGCTGTCGTGATGATATTATGGTGTATTTAATGTATCATGGTGTAAAACCTTTGAAAGCCTTTAAAATCATGGAATTTGTTCGTAAAGGAAAAGCATCAAAAGATCCAGATACTTGGCAAGAACATGTAAAAACAATGCAAGAAGCTAATATACCAGAATGGTTTATTGGTTCCTGTCAAAAGATTAAATACATGTTCCCAAAAGCTCATGCAGCTGCTTATGTTATCTCTGCCTTTCGAATAGCTTGGTATAAAGTTCATATGCCAGTATACTTTTATGCTTCTTGGTATTCTTCGAAAGCAACAGATGTAGATGTCGAAAATATGATTAAAGGTTACAACTCTATCAAAGCCAGAATTGAAGATATTCAAGAGAAAGGATATGAAGCAACAAATAAAGAAAATGGGCAAGCTGAATCTTTAAAAATAGCATTAGAAGCAACGGCTCGGGGTATTAAGTTCCTTAATGTAGATCTATATGAAAGTGATGCCACTGTTTGGGTTGCAAAAAATGATACGGAAATCTACCCACCATTTAATGCCATTGAAGGATTAGGAGATACCGTTGCTAAAAATATCGTTAGTGAAAGAGAAAAAGGAAAATTCATTAGTATTGAAGATGTTCAAAAAAGAGGAAAAGTATCCCAAACATTAATTGATAAAATGAAAGAAATGGGTATCCTAGAAGGACTACCAGATTCCAATCAATTAACATTGTTTTAAAGAGTTCACAAAACTCTTTTCTATTGTGAAAAAGAATATTTTAGTATAATGAAAATAGAATAAAATAGAGGTGATACCATGTTTGATGAGAAATACCAAGAATGTGAAAGACTATATAAAAGAAGAAAAATTGGAATTGGCATGAATGTTGTAGCAGTGATTATTTTTTTTATATCATTATTAGTTATGATTTTATTTAGTTATATTCCAAACAATATTACTAAAATCATTTATAGTGTAGAAAATATCGGAATATATATAATAATTATTTGGGTTATCTGTGCGTTTATCCCCGCCATAGCTACCATATTCTTCCTAGAGCCATATGATCGATATTTAATAAAAATATCTAAAGAGATAAAAGAACATTTTTTTAAACAAGAATTACAAAAAAACTTTAATACCTATCAAGTAGAAGATCATAAAAAAATAGAAAGTGATTTTTCTGAACTATCGATTCGAATAGAATATCTAGATAGAATAAATGATTGTTTTACTGCAAAATACAATCATACAGAGTTCACATATTTAGATGCTCAATTAGTTTATAGTTCCAGAGACATTTATCACGTATATTTTGAAGGACCTGTATTCATTATTCCTCTAAAAGACTCGATTCATGGAGAATTAATCATTAGTAAAAAAGAAAAAGAATTACAAAAATATGATACCAATATTTCTGATATCGTAGAGATTAAAAAGTTTAATAAAATAGAACCAATATATAAAAGAATATCCGATAATATAGAAATACATTCCAATATAGTCCCATCAATGATAGAAGATTCTTCCTTTCAAGATGCATTAAACGATTTAGTAGACAATGAAGAATATATACTGATTTTGAAAGATAATCAATTATACGTATTTATATATAATGATAAAGATTCTTTTCAAATACTAGTAGGAAATAAACAGGAAGAAGAAGAGGCTTTAAAAGAAATCCAAACAGAAATGAAAACTTTACAAGGATATTTAGATAAAATTATATCATACAAAGAAGGATTAAATATTAAAAATGATATTTTTTAAGAATCAATTGTGTTATAATAATAAAGAGGTGAAAAA
>CACZOQ010000039.1 GCA_902782835.1 uncultured Erysipelotrichaceae bacterium
CCCCCATAAAAGGTGTCAAGAACTTGACCGAACACGTCATTTGGTGATATGTAATCGAACATCGTCATACATGAACGAACTTTTCCAGCATCCAAATCTCCGAAAATGTCTTTAACATCTTTGCCCCTATGCTGTAACAAAGCTTCAGAAATTTCTCTTATGCGGAGACCAAGTATCGGATGCTGCAAATATGCTTCAGCTTCGCTTTTATCTTCTATTCCATAATATTCAGCAATATGACTATGAGCAAAATCTTTGAACTGTGGGAATATATACCAAATCCAGTGGCTACGTTTCCGTCCTTTCTTTATCTCGGAAAGAGCGGTCTCATAATCATTGTATTGTGCTTTAATATAGCGTTCCAACTTGTATTTTTCCATTTGTCATCTATTATAATTGCAAAACTTTACGATATGTTCCCACAAAGTCATGGGAAAACAGTTGTTGCTTTTAGCATAGTAGTATCCTTGGCGTCCATCAACAAAGGAATAAGTGCCAGTAGAAAAAGTAACAAAATCAAAACTATATGGATGCACTAACCTTTGAAAACAATTAGGAGTTTGAAAAAGATTAAAGATATCTGAATACTTTTCCCTTGCATAGACATATGCTCCTTTTTTATTTACAGTACATGGAGAAAGCATAAAAGATGTTTCGTCAATTTTGTTGAAAATCATGATTATCTTATCAAAAGGTTTCATCAGTTTTTTTATCCTCGCGATTGAATTTCTATAATTATCTATATCAATGTTGCGATGCTTTATCTCTTTTTCAATGATTATTCCCCAAATAATCGGATTGTCTCCACATACAATTTGCATAAATAGAGATCCCGGATTCTTTCTGGCTCTTGGATTGTGAGCCTGCATTTCTCCTTGCATATCAAGTATGTAGCAAATAGAATTGTTATTCTTTGATACCTCGATTAAATATTGATCCATAGTAGAATTACCTGGGGCAGCTTCCGAACTATCAAAACTATTCTCATAATACTCCGCAGCTCTTTGATATTTTTTCACCGAAAGGAAATCTTTTACAACATTTACTTCATATCCAATATCACGAAGATAGACACATAATCGTCTGATTAGCATTGTTCCACCTGCGCAACAATATCTAAAAGGCATAAAAATAGGAAGATAGGATCGTGGAATATTTACTGTTAATGATTCGGGATCAACAAGTTCCTCAACCTCATAAACCTGTACAATATCTTCTACTGTTCCTTTTTTTTCTATCTCAGAACGTTCAGCTATATGTATTTTCATAATTCATACCCTTTTCTATTCTAAGCACTATTACTATACTACAATTGACAATAAGAAATGGTCTATCGTTCAGATTTGTACATTCCAGAATCTTTCAGTTTGGATACGTGATGAATTCCTTTCTCTTTCTTATTGTCAGGCACAGAATATGGCTCAGAACGCTTATCCAAAATGTCTGATACAACTAATGACTGGATTCCCAACTCACGTTCTAGTTGTTGTCCATTGGGCAAATGACATACGATTCTTACGCTACCACTATCTCTCTTAATTTTTAAGTGGGCATGACTTCCACCAAGATTATCTATAATGCCACCGTCACAGTCCCATATTACCCCATCGGTTCCTTCTATTGGTTGGGAGTCTCTATTTGAGAGAAAAAGAACATATTCCTTTCCATATTGGAGCCCGCCTTTACCAGAATAACCTTTAATTTCAATTTTTGCATCTTCATAATATTCTTTGTTTGCTTGAACCTGATTATCCAAGCTTTCAATATTACTTATTTCTGATAATTGATTAACTTTGGGTTCGGGGACATAATGATTATATTTTGAGAACAACATTATCTGAAAGACCAAAACTCCTAGTAATAAAATAGATGTAATAATAAGTATTATAGAAAAAAACTTTAAATTTTTTGCCGATTTATAAGATGACACATATTCTACTTTTCTTCTTTCAACATCTGCATCAATCCGACGAATAGATGCAGGATTCTTTTGCGGGGTCATAGCAACTATTCCAATTCTTTGGAGCAAACCGTTTAATCGCAATAACGGATCTGAAATTTTTACAAGTTCTTTCTTTAATTCCGCCTGATCACTGAGTTGCTTTACTTTGTAATGTGATTCTTGAAGTTCTTTCTCTAAATTACAGATTTTTTGTTTAAGTACTTCCCTTTCTCTTTCATTATTTTGTAACTTAGATGAGATTTGCTTTATTTCACTTTGAAGAGAATCATTCTCTTTCTTCATTTTTTTTATTTGGGAAAGAGTCCTATCCTCAGACTCTTTTCTAATATAATCTATTTTCTCTTGGTATTCCTTTGCCTTTATCTGCTCTCTCGGAAGTGATGCGGACGGAGAAATTATAATTTTTTCTGCTGATTTATATTGGTTCAGTGCATTTGTACAATTTTCATCACACGGATTAAACATTATAGGACTACCTGAGTTGCCTAAAAAAGAATCATCTAAAACTATGACACTTTTAGGTTTAATTGTAAGAGATAAAAGTTTTATTATATTATCACATATTTTCTTACCTTCAACTTGAAATTTGCTAACAATGTATTTCCTTTCTTTGCCTTCTGATATAATAATCCCTAATATACTTTGATTATAAATTACATCTAACAGTTGATACATCACCTGTAGATTGGTCATAAAAAATGAGTCAATCCGAATGGTTAAGCCAAAATATCCTTGTCTATTTTTTGTACTAATTACATTTTGACGAAAATATGTATAATAACTGAAGATTTTATTCTCTTTAATTTTAGTTTCAACTATCATAGATTGATCCCTATAATCTGAACTATAAAAGGAATCTACATAGGTGTCATGTTCTGTAGATGTAGAATAGGCATCTAAACCATCTGGAGTACCGTGCAAAAATAATTCAACGTTCATAATGAGTCCTTATCTCTATTATTCTACCAAGGTTGGCTATAAGTAAAAGTGCTATTATCTTGTCTTGCAAGTTTATTTCCAG
>CACZOQ010000040.1 GCA_902782835.1 uncultured Erysipelotrichaceae bacterium
AGAAAAGATGGAAGTTTAATAAAATTTGATGATAATGCATGCGTAATAATACGTGATGATAAGAGTCCAGTAGGTACAAGAATTTTTGGACCAGTTGCTAGAGAATTACGTGAAAAAGGTTATTCAAAAATAGTTTCTTTAGCAAAAGAAGTACTATAATAAGGAGGAATCAAGATGAGATTAAAAGTTGGAGATGAAGTTATAGTAATTGCTGGAAGTAATAAAGGATCAAAAGGAAAGATAACAAAAACATTAAGAAAAGAAAATAAAGTTATTGTTGAAGGTGTTAATATAGTACATAAACATCAAAAACCAACAGGTAATAATGCTGGTGGAATTGTTGATGTTGCAGCACCAATTAATGCATCTAATGTTATGATTTATGATTCAAAAACAAAAAAACCTACTAGATTAGGAATAAAAGTTGACGAAAAAACAGGTAAAAAAGTAAGAATCTGCAAAAAGTCAAACGAGAAGTTAAAGTAATGAGGGGAGGACAAAATGAGTCGCCTAAAAGAAAAATATAAAAATGAAGTAGCACCAAAACTACAAGAAAAATATAAATATAAATCTGTTATGCAAACTCCAAAAATAGAAAAGATTGTTATTAATATTGGAGTAGGTGATGCAACACAAAATTCTAAGTTATTAGAAGGTGCAGTAGCAGACCTAACAAAAATAACAGGACAAAAACCAGTTGTGACAAAAGCTCGCAAATCAATTGCTGGATTTAAAGTAAGAGAAGGACAATCAATCGGATGTAAAGTTACTCTAAGAGGAGAAAACATGTATGTATTCTTAGATAAACTTATTTCTATTGCACTTCCTAGAGTTAGAGATTTTAGAGGTATAAATCCAAAAGCATTTGATGGAAGAGGAAATTATACACTAGGAATCAAAGAACAATTAATCTTTTCAGAAATTGAATATGATGATATTGTTAAAGTTCGTGGAATGGATATTGTTTTTGTAACAACTACAAAAAATCAAGAGGAAGCATATGATTTATTATCATATCTAGGACTTCCATTTAGAGCTTAAGATAAGGAGAGTATTTATGGCAAAGAAAAGTATGATAGTTAAAGCAAATCGTCCTAAAAAATTTAAAGTTCGTGAATATTCAAGATGTTCACGTTGTGGACGTCCTCATGCAGTATTAAGCAAATTTGGAATATGTCGTATTTGCTTTCGTGAATTAGCTTACAAAGGACAAATACCTGGCGTTAAAAAGTCAAGTTGGTAGAATAGGAGGAATAATAATGGCACAAGTAACAGATACAATAGCAGATATGTTAACAAGAATACGTAATGCAAATCAAATGTACTATAAAGAAGTAGAAGTTCCAGCATCTAATACTAAACTTGCAATTGCTAAAATATTGAAAGATGAAGGATTTATAGAAGATTATAAATTATCTAAAGACGATGTACAAGGAAAAATAATTCTTACTTTAAAATACAGTAAAAAGAAGCAAAGAGTTATAACAGGACTAAAAAGAATATCTAAACCAGGACTAAGAGTTTATGCAAAATCAGCAGAAATTCCAAAAGTATTAAATGGATTAGGTATTGCAATAATTTCAACATCTAAAGGAATTATGACTGATAAAGAAGCAAGAAATCAAAAACTTGGTGGAGAGGTATTAGCTTACATTTGGTAGGCTAGGAGGCATATTATGAGTCGTATAGGTAAAAGAATAATTACAATTCCAGAAAAAGTTGAAGTTAAAGAAGAAGATGAATTTATAATAGTAACAGGTCCAAAAGGTACATTAAAACAAAAAAAATTAAATGGAATTTCTATGAAAATAGAAGATAACAATCTATATCTTGAAAGAGATTGTGAAGAAAATAAAGCTTTACACGGAACACTAAATTCACTATTAGAAAATATGATCAAAGGAGTAACAGATAGTTTCTCAAAATCATTAGAAATAGTAGGAGTTGGTTATAGATTTAATGTTCAAGGAAAAAAACTAATAATAAATGCTGGTTATTCACATCCAGTTGAAATGCAAATTCCAGAAGGAGTTGAAGTAAAAATTATTAGTAATACTGAAATAGAAGTTATTTCAATTAATAAACAACAAGTTGGTGAGTTTGCTGCTAATATTAGAAAAGTTAGACCACCTGAACCATATAAAGGTAAAGGAATTAAATACAAAGATGAACATATCCGTCGTAAAGAAGGAAAGAAAGCTGCATAAAAGGGAGGCAAATTATGATAAAAAAAGAATCTAGAAATGAAAATAGAAAATATCGTCATTTAAGAATTAGAAAAAAAATTTCTGGAACAGCTGAAGTTCCAAGATTATGTGTATTTAGATCTAATTCACAAATTTATGCACAAATAATTGATGATAAAAATAGAACTACACTAGCATCTGCCTCATCACTTGATAAAGATTTAAAAATAAAAAATGGTGGTAATATAGAAGCAGCTAAAATAGTAGGAAAATCTATTGCTGAAAAAGCAAAGAAAGAAAAAATAGAAGAAGTTGTTTTTGATAGAGCAGGATACCTATATCATGGTAGGGTTGCTGCATTAGCAGAAGCTGCAAGAGAAAACGGACTTAAGTTCTAGTGGGAGGTTTTTATGCAAAGAAAGAAAAATGATAAAAATTCAAATGCTAAAGCTAAAGAATTTGAAGAATTAGTAATAGATGTAAAAAGTGTAGTTAAAGTTAATAAAGGTGGACGTCAAAGAAGATATTCAGCAACAGTTGTTGTAGGAGATAGAAAAGGAAGAGTTGGACTTGGAATAGGAAAAGCTAACGAAGTTCCAGATGCAATAAAAAAAGCAACAGCTATGGCTAATAAGAATATAGTTAGAATACCACTTATTGATGGAAGAACACTTCCACATGATGTTGTTGGAAAATCAGGAGCAGCAAAAGTAATGATTAAACCAGCTAGTAAAGGTGTTGGAGTTATTGCTGGTGGAAGCGTAAGAGCTGTACTTGAGTTAGCTGGTGTTAAAGATGTTGTATCTAAAGCATTAGGTGCAAGAACAAAATTAAACATGGCAACAGCAGCAATAAATGCATTAAAAACTCTTAAGACTAAAGAAGAAACAGCTCAATTAAGAGGAATTACAGTAGAGGAGATGTTAGGATAATGAAACTACATAATTTAGAAAAAAATCCATATGCTTCATCTACAAAAAAACGTGTAGGTAGAGGTCCAGGTAGTGGTCTTGGAAAAACATCTGGAAAAGGACAAAAAGGACAAAAAGCACGTAGTGGTGGAGGAAAAGGACCTACATTTGAAGGTGGACAATTACCACTATTTAGAAGACTACCAAAAAGAGGATTTAAAAACGCATTATTTAAAAAAGTTTATGCAATAGTAAATATTGAAGATTTAAACAAATTTGAAAATGGTGATACAGTTAATTTTGCAAGTTTAAAAGCAAAAGGAATTGTAAAAAAAGAATATGATGGATTAAAAGTTTTAGGCAATGGAAAACTTGAAAAAAAATTAACAATTCAAGCAAGTAAATTCTCAAAATCTGCGTTAGACAAGATTAAAGAATCAGGAAGTACTATTGAGGTGATCTAAGATGTTTAAAACTCTTAGTCAATTAAAAGAGAAATCAAACAAAGACATAAGACTTAGAATAGCATTTACTTTATTTGGACTTGCAATATTCATCTTAGGAACATCAATCAGAGTACCCGGTACTTCAAATCTTACTAGTGATTTAGGATTTTTAGAGTTAGTTAATACTATGGGTGGAGGAGCCCTAAAGAACTTCTCAATATTTGCATTAGGAGTTACTCCATATATTACCGCATCAATCATTATGCAATTATTACAAATGGATATTGTTCCATACTTCTCTGAATTATCTAAACAAGGTCCAACTGGAAGGCAAAAATTGACACAAATAACAAGATATATGGGTATAATATTTGCATTTATAGAGGGATATGCATTCTCTTTTGCATTCCTTGGTAAAACAGGAAACCCTAGTCAATATATTTATATAGCAATCGTTTTAACTGCTGGAACATCTTTCCTTTTATGGCTTGCAGATCAAATAACACAAAAAGGCATAGGAAATGGATTAAGTCTCATAATTATGGCAGGTATTTTATCTACCTTACCACAAATGTTTATAGATGCATTTAATTCATTAGTATCATTTGATGCAACAATACAACTTATTTCATTTGGTATAGTTAAATTTATAATCTTTGTAATTATCTATTTTGCTATTGTAATAGGTGTAGTATTCATAGAACAATCAGAAAGAAGAATTCCTATAGCATATGCAAACAAATCAACAAGTGCATTTGGTAATAATCAAAGTTTTATGCCTATAAAAATCAACTCATCTAATGTAATACCAGTAATTTTTGCATCAAGCTTATTATCAATACCTACATTAATTGCACAGGTTATAAATAATGAATCATTTTCATTATTCGTATCAAAATATTTAACTTATACTACACCAGTAGGTTTTGTATTATACGTTATATTGATATTTGCGTTTGCTTATTTCTACGTATTTATTGAATTAAAACCAGAAGAATTTTCAAAAAATTTGCAAGATAATGGTGGATATATTCCAGGAATTAGACCTGGTAAGGATACACAAAATTATTTAAGTATGATTTTGATGAGAATAACTACAATTGGTGCAGCATCACTAACAGTTTTAGCAGCTCTACCTATTATTTTTTCAAAAATCTCATCATTACCTACATCAGTATCTATTGGTGGAACAGGTTTATTAATTGTTGTAGGAGTTGCTCTTGAAACGTATAGACAATTAGAAGGAAGCATATTATCAAGAGAATATAGAACAACATATTCGAGAAGGTATTAAAATGGAAAATATAATGTTAATTGCTCCACCTGCCGCAGGAAAGGGAACACAAGCAGAATTGATATGTAAAAAATATCATATTCCTCATATATCAACTGGAGATATTCTAAGACAAGTTTCACAAGAAAATAGTGAAATAGGAAATTATGTAAGAGAAACACTTGCGTCAGGGAAATTAGTTAAAGATGAAATAACATATCAATTGATAAAAAATAGATTATCATTGAATGATTGTAAAAATGGATTTCTAATAGATGGATTTCCAAGAAATTTAGAACAAGCAATAGAATATGATAAAATATTAAAAGAGTTAGGGTATGATTTAGGTAAAGTAATTTATATACATGTTGCAAGAAATACTCTTGAAAAAAGAATAGTTGGAAGAAGAATGTGCAAAAGTTGCAATACTATATATAACATTAATGATCCCAAACAATCTCCAAAAGTAGAGTCAGTATGTGATAAATGTGGAGGAGAATTATATCAAAGAAGTGATGATAATTTAGAAGCTTTTAATACTAGATTTGATACTTATGAAGAAAAAACAGAACCTATAATTAAATATTATAGGGATAAAAAAGTATTAAATAAAGTTGACGGAGAAAGTTCTATTAAAGTTGTATTTAATAGAATAGATAAAATTATTAATAATTAGGGGTTGATAATTGTGATTACTATTAAAAGTGATGAAGAAATTAAACTACTTAGAATTGCGGGAAATATTGTATATAAAACTCATCAATATTTAAAATCATATATAAAAGAAGGAATTACAACAAAGGAATTAGATAGACTTGGAGAAGAATTTATAAGAAGTCAAGGTGCAACACCATCATTTAAAGGATACGAAGGTTTTCCAACAGCTTTATGTATTAGTATAAATGATGAAGTTGTACATGGATTTCCAAGCGATAGAAAACTTAAAAATGGTGATATAGTAACACTTGATATAGGTGCTTGCTATAAAGGATATCATGGTGATTCAGGATGGACATACGCAGTAGGTGAGATATCTGAAGAAAATAAATACCTAATGGAACATACAGAAAAAGCATTATTTGAAGGATTGGCTCAAATAAAACCAGAAAATAGAATTGGAGATATTTCAGCAGCTATTCAAAAATATGCAGAAGATCACAATTTAGGTATTGTAAAAGAATTATGTGGACATGGTGTTGGAACAGATGTTCACGAAGATCCAAAAGTACCAAATTATGGTAAAAAAAATACAGGACCAAGATTAAAAAAAGGTATGGTTATTGCAGTAGAACCAATGTTAACTCTAGGAAGTCCTAATATATATCTTGATGATAATAATTGGACTGTAATTACTAGAGATGGTAAAAATGCAGGACACTATGAACATACAATTGCAGTAACTGAAAATGGTTATGAGATATTAACAGGAGATATAAATAATGGCTAAAGAAGACATTATCGAAGTTGAAGGAAAAGTTCTAGAAATCATTCCAGGTGGAAAATATAAAGTACAATTGGAAAATGGTTACATTGTGGAAGCCCATGTTTCTGGTAAAATACGATTGAACTATATACGTATTTTAGCAGGAGATACCGTAGTGATGGAACTTTCTCCTTATGATTTAACACATGGGCGTATTACCTATCGAAAATAATAGGAGGGATTAAAATGAAAGTTAGAGCATCAGTAAAAAAAATGTGCGACAAATGCAAAATTGTCAAAAGAAAAGGGAAAATAAGAGTAATATGTGAAAACCCTAAGCACAAACAAGTTCAAGGATAGTAGGAGGTAAATAATGGCACGTATAAAAGGAGTAGACATTCCAAATGATAAACAAATATGCATATCATTAACGTACATTTATGGAATTGGAAGACCACTTGCAAAAAAAATTTTAAATGACGCAGGAATAGAACTAACAATGAAAACTGCTGATTTATCACAAGATGATATAGTTAAAATTCGTGATGAAATTAGTAAATATCAAACTGAAGGAGAACTTCGTCGTGAAGTAAATATGAATATTAAAACAAAAATGGAAATAAATTCATATGAAGGAACTCGTCATAAAAAAGGACTACCTGTAAGAGGTCAAAGAACAAATAGAAATGCAAGAACACGTAAAGGTCGTGGAAAGACCGTAGCAAACAAGAAGAAAGTATAGAATAAGGAGGATTATTCATGGCTTATAAATCAAGAAAAAAGAAAGTAAAAAAGAATGTACCTGTTGGTATAGCAAACATTCATTCTACTTTCAATAATACAATTACAACAATCACAGATTTAGATGGAAATGTAGTTTCATGGTCATCAGCTGGAGCAATTGGATATAAGGGTTCAAAAAAATCAACTCCTTTTGCCGCAGGTTCAGCAGCAGAAGCATGTGGTAAAGCAGCTTATGATATGGGAATGAGACAAGTATCTGTTCGTGTAAAAGGATTAGGTCCAGGAAGAGAAACAGCAATTCGTTCATTACAAACAGCAGGATTAGAAGTAACAGAAATTTCAGATGTTACACCAATTCCACACAATGGATGTCGTCCACCAAAAAGACCACGTGGTTAAACAGAAAATAAGTAAAAAAGGGAGGTTATTTTCATGTTACAGTTTGATAAACCAAATTATAAAATAATAGAAACAATACCTAATAGTTTCTATGGTAAATTCGAATTAGAACCATTAGAAAGAGGATTTGGAACTACATTAGGAAATGCTCTAAGAAGAGTAATGTTATCATCTTTACCTGGAAGCGCAATGACATGTGTTAAAATTGATGGGGTATTACATGAATTTCAAACAATCGAGGGAGTATATGAAGATGTAACTACAATTATTTTAAATTTAAAAAGTGTAGTATTTAAAAATTATTCAAATGGACCAAAGACAGTTCGTATTGATGTAGATGAAGAAAAGGATGTTACTGCTGCAGATATAACAACAGATTCTGATATTGAAGTAATAAACAAAGATCAATTTATAGCAAAAGTTGTTAAAGGTGGAAAATTACATATGGAGATCACCGTTAATAATGGTAGAGGATATGTAACAAGTGAGGAAAATAAAAAATTATATAATTTAACTCATAATGGAGAAATTGCAACAGATTCTTCTTACTCTCCAATAGAAAGAGTATCACCTGAAGTTGAAAAAACACGTGTTGGACAAGATGAAAACTATGACAAATTAATTTTAGAAGTATGGACAAATGGAGCAATAGAACCACAAGAAGCAATTTCAATAGCAGCTCAAATATTAATAGAACATTTTAAGATTGTTACTGAAGTTGAACCACTAAAGGAAATAACACCTATAATGGTTGAAAAAGAAGAAGATCCAAAACAAAAAGCATTAGAAACACCTATTGAAGATTTAGATTTTAGTGTTAGAGCATATAATTGTTTAAAAAGAGAAGGAGTTTCTACATTACAAGATTTAGTTAATATGTCTGCAAGTGAAGTTTCAAAAATTCATAATCTTGGAAAGAAATCTTTAGATGAAGTTCTTTTGAAAATTAAAGAATTAGGTCTTGTATTAAAAGAAGAAGATTAGGAGGATGAATTATGGCATATAGAAAATTAGGAAGAGATTCAAAGCATAGAAGAGCAATGCTTTCAAATTTAACTAAAGATGTAATATTAAAAGAGTCTATTATAACAACAGATACTAGAGCTAAAGAAGTTCGTAAATTTGTTGATAAAATTATTACTTATGGTAAAAAAGGAGACTTAGTTTCTAGAAGAAAAGCTTTAGCATTCTTAAATAATGATAAAGAAAGTGTTTCAAAAGTATTTAATGAATTAGCACAAAAATATGCAACTAGAAATGGTGGATATACAAGAATGTATAAAATTGAAGCTAGAAAAGGAGATAATGCTCCTCAAGTAATAATTAAATTAGTTGACTAAAAAAATATCTAGTATTAAAAGCTAGATTTTTTTGTTATAATAAAGATGGTGTAAGTATATGGGAAATAAAAAATACAAATTAATTGCAATGGATTTAGACGGAACATTATTAACAGATGTTAAAAGGGTATTAAAAGAAACTTATAAAGACTTA
>CACZOQ010000041.1 GCA_902782835.1 uncultured Erysipelotrichaceae bacterium
CTTTTTCAATATTTTCTTTTCGGATTATCTCATTGATTCTATATGGATCAGGTTTACAATGCTGTTCATTTACGGTTCCAGAGATATATTTAAATGTTATTTCATTAAAAAATTTGTCCACCATTTCTTCTAAATTGTGTTGTTCTCTGTTTGAACATATTGCAAGTGTTATTCCCCTATTTTCCAGTTCTTTAAGAACTTCCAATACCCCATCATACAGATATGTTTTTACTTGAGGACTGTCCTTATAATTAATGGTAAAATCTTGCATAAATTCTTCTTCAATTCCACAAATATGTTCATGAATAAACTCCCTAAATATCTGATAATCTAGCCCTTCAACGTCCATATCAAAGGTTGGAAGATTATACTGTTTGAGAGTAATATTAAAGAATTTAATTGAATCACGATAGCTGTCTATTATTGTTCCATCAAAATCAAATATGTATAATTCCTTCATCTATTAACTCCAATATTTCTTCTGTTTTATCTATTACTTTTAACGGATATGGATTATCATAGTCTTCTTGACAGCCCTGACCATAAGTAACAAGAATTAAATCTATTTTTGCGTTCTCTGCTACCTTTAGATCAGCATCTTTATCTCCAAAATAAACTACCTCATCTAAAGAAACATTTTCTGCATTAATTATCTCATTAATTCTGAAAGGATCCGGTTTATCAGGTACACCTTTTCTAAAACCCGAAATATGCTTAAATTTTATGCCATCAAAGAATCGTTCTGCTAATACTTTGACTACTTTTTCTTCACGATTAGAACATATTGCAAGTGTTACACCCCTGGATTGAAGTTCTTTTAAGACTTCTATTATTCCATCAAATGCTTTTGTATTGTTTAATGGATCTTTTGCGTAAACTTCAATATATCTTGGGTATACAGGTGTATCTTTACCTGCATTATTATCATTTAAATATTTTCTAAAAGTAGGATAATGTATTGTTTTATAATCCATGTTATATGTTGGTATTCCATATTCTTCAAGAACTTGATTTACACAATTAAATGAATCTTCAAAAGTATCAAGTATCATGCCATCCAAATCGAATATAAATAATCTTTTCATATGTTATGGTTTGTATTTATGGCTTAAAAAACATTGCTTTAAGAGAATAGTGAGGACAATATTAACTTGAATTTTATTATTGTTCTCTATAATATTATGATAGAAACTCAAGTTAAACTATGAACAATTTAATGAATTAAATTTATTCTCTTTTAACCAATGAAGGAAAGGCAAGATATATTGTAATAAACGTTAGGGTAATGAATAATAGAAAACAGCAGTATAAATTTACTGTAGCATATTTTTTTATAAATTTTATAATATTAGTTAACTAAGTAAATTAATTAATACAGTTGCTTTTCTTGATTTGATAAATTCAGATAGCTCATATAATTATTATTAATATATGGGAAAAAGGCAACAAGAAAAAGGGCGATTATTGAATTTAATATAAATATTTTAAAATATTTGGCATGCTTTATATCATTTATTATCATTTATAGTAAATCATTCTAATTTAAAAAGCAATTATATTGATTTTAACCTTTTATTTTTAAAAACACCTCGCTACATTTCAAAGATTTATATAATATGAATTATATACATAAAAGTGCATTAATGATTTTTGATTCATTAATGAATACTTTTGTATAACATAAGCAAGAATAACTATACAAAACGTTTTATATGTTTATTTAGGTGTACCACTAAGTAGACAAGGCTTAATGTAATAAGGTGAAACATTATGACATTAAACAGAAAAAATTGTCTACTATTTCTTGCTGTTTTAATCATACTCATTATAGGTATGACCATGGCGTCGGCAACAGATGTTAAAGATGTCAATAATACGCAAAAAATAAAAGACAATAATAAATTATCCACACCCGCCAATCATGATGTGGATAAGGTGGTACAGTCCAAGGCTAGTAAGACTAGTCTGGATGCAGACGTAGAAAAAGACAAGACAAGTGATAACACAAACAATACAGATAATACAAATCGACAGACAAAAAATACAATAAATACAGAGACAACAGAAAATACGAATGATATTACATCAAAAAATATCAACATAACAAAAAGTATTCAAAATAACGTCAAAACGGCAGAACCATATAGCTTTAGCTATTTAGCTAATCTATTAAATGAACCATCACCTGATGGTAAGATTTACATCGCTAAAAATACCGTTTTCCGGTATGATGAATCCACAGATTCTCTTTATAAAGATGGAATTTCTATTAATAGGAATATCACAGTAATTGGTGGGGGTTCAAATGATACA
>CACZOQ010000042.1 GCA_902782835.1 uncultured Erysipelotrichaceae bacterium
AACCATTGTCCAATCGTTTGAACGTGGAAAAGTATAATATACAGCTTTGAAAGGGAAAAGATAAAGGAGAAATATTTTCAGGGATACAATATGAAAATTGTTGTATAATTATATTGAAAGTAGTGTAAATTAGCGTTTTATATGTTGGAAAGGAGTTTTAACATGAGTAAAGAAAAGGGACACGAGCCATTTCATTTTGTTGAGAAAAATGAAATTATGGATGAGCCGAAGGATTTATATGTATTAGAATATCAATTTACTATGCCGATTACTCGGGATTCGTATCGTAAGGAAAAGACAGAGTCTTTACATTTAGATATGAAAAGTAAAGAAAATGAAGGTTTATATCCATCTGACTTGAATAAATGTGTAGTGGGAGCTTATGTATTGGAAGATTTCGCCAAATTGGCTGATTTGAAAGGTCAGTATGGAATGAAACCGGGAGAACAGGAAATTGATGTTGATAATTATACGGCAGAATGGTCGTATAATCGACCAGATAGTGATTCGTATTATACAAGAAGCTTTGTGCAATGTGAACATGCATGGGATATTGATGGAGCAAATCCAAAGGAATTAGAAGAAAACAATATTCATTTTGTGGTTTCGATTACGAGCGAAACAAAAGCTTCGTGTTATAAGGAAATCAAAAAGTTGTTTGCAAAGACAAAAGAATTTGCAAAAGATGCATTGGTTAATGAAAAGGATTTAGTTTTTGAAGCTGATATTGATAAAAAGTTTAAGCAAGCAGAACTTGCGATTGCTTTAGAAAAGAAGCAAACGAAATTAAAACCAAAACAGGAAGAAGTTCGTGTAGACCTCGGAGGGCGTCGAAGCAAAAGGAAAGGAGGAATTGGTTATGGCTAGAAATAGTTAATTTACTCAGAATCGAAATAAAATTTTTGGTGGATTAACTTTTGAGAACAATAGTGTTGTTACTTACTTTAATGAAAATTCTGGTTCTGATTCGAAAGATGCAATTCGTTTAGATTTTAATATTCCATATGATTTAAATAGTAATAAGTCATTTGATGCTAATTTATTAATTAGTAAAATTGACGAAATTGCTAAAGTAATGAGTACGGTTACTTATAATCATGGTCAGTATTATAAGTATAATGATAGGCAGTCTAATTTTAAGTCTGATATGGAAGAAATTGATGTTAGTGCTTCTTTTGAATATATTTATCATGATTATGATAATAATCGTGATTATGATGATAAATTTAAAAAAGCTCGTGATAATGCAGAAACAAAATTAGATAAAGCATTTAATAATGTTTTAAGTGATGAAAATAGAGTATTTTTAGAAGAAAAAGATTTTGTAGAAGCGATTGCTGAGGAAATTAAAAAAGAAAATCTTAAAACAATTAAATTGTATTTAGATGTAGATAAAGAAAATAATATTGAACCATGTGTTATGGATTCTAATGGAAATGTCGCAAATTTGGATAGAGATATTATCAATCGTTCTGAAAAAATTGAGATTATGTCAGGAGCTAATAAATTTAATGAATTTGTAAAAAATAATCATATCAATACAGATAAAGTAATTGAATATCGTGGAACAGAATATACATTTGATAGTATTAATGAAGTATTAAAGTTAGGAGAAAAGGATAGATTGGCTAATAGACTTCGTTCGCCTCGGTTTGAGGGCTCAATGGAAGAATTGGTTGATAAAAGCGAAAATAATGAGGTAAAAGTTACGAAACCGAAAAAAACAAGGACAGCAAAGAAGAAAGAAAGTAAAGTAAATGAGATGGACGAACGTAGTTAATGTATTACAGTTACCATAATTTTTAGATAGTAAAATAATAATTTTTGTAAACCATTGAAAAAATGGCTCCTTTGTGGGCATGGGAATATGAGAGGAAAAAGAGAAATAAAAAAATTTTTTAAAATTTTTCGGAAATTTTATAAAAAATTCTCTTTTAACTCTACAGAGGAATATAGAAGAAATATTCTTCTTGTAAACTATTTTTATGCTGAAAGGAGTTATAGGTATGGAAAAGAATGGTAACTGGAGAAATTGTGCGAAAGAAGTTGGAAATGTAGTGGTAAAAACTCGTTGCCGGGAGTGGGAAGCTGGCGATAATACT
>CACZOQ010000043.1 GCA_902782835.1 uncultured Erysipelotrichaceae bacterium
ACAGATGCTACATTTACACCATTAGCAACTGTAATTTCACCATTAGTATTACTTAATACTGAACTATTTAATGCGACTTGTAACGAATCATGCAAATCTTCTGGAAGTTCTATACTATCAAGATTATCTTGATCAAATGTTACCTGAGTAGCAACACTAATATCTGATATATTTGTTTTAGGATTCAACAAATATTTTTCAACTTTCTTTGTATATCTATAAGCAGATCCATCAACAGCATCGGAAATATCATACATTGCTTGAGCTAAAAATGACGCACCTATCAAACCTTTAGCTTTATCAGCAGCTGCATTAAGAGTAGTCATTGTTGGATATTTACAACGTTTATAGAAATTCTCATTTATCATGTATGAATCAGCATAAATTTCTTTAGATGAAAGTAAAATGTAAATAGCTTTAATATTTTTGTTTCTAGGAACAGTATACTGATCTTTTGTATTAAATGTATCATCAAGTAAATCAGAAACATCTTTTTCACGATATTTAACTCTATTTTTAAGATCATTTTGCATTGGATGTCTAGCTCTTGCATCTTCATGTACACCTTTTGCACCTTTTGTAAGAGCTGTAAGTGCTAAACTAGCAGATCTATCATTTTGAGATTTTAAAGATTTATTTCTAGCTTCTTCTCTTTCAATAATAGCATAAGCATAACCTTTATCATATGAACTACTATTTTTATCATTTACAATATCGCGTGCAACATCATATCTACCATTATCAGAAAGTTTATCATTATATTCATTTAATTTTTCAGATTGTTCTGAAATTCTTTCCATTGTAGCGATATCGGACTGTGACAGCTTATGACTAGTAAAAAATGGAAGCATAGTAGCACAATCACCAGCATTAAACATATAAGCCTGTCTATACTTATCATCATTTGATCCGTAATATTTTGGCTTTAAAATGTCAGGATATGCCGTAAAGAATCTACGAATATCTGATGCAGTTGTATATGTATAACTAAATATTATAAGATTCTTTAAACCTTCAACCATTAATTTTTCAAGAAGTTCTTTATCCTGTTTATATTTTCTATTTGTTGATACTTCTGTTTTATAGCCATTTTCTTTTTCATATCCTTTATACATTTTATAATATTCAATTTTTTTATCAGAAGTTTCTATTAATGATTCATAATTTTTAATCTCTTCATGAACTTTACCAAAAATATAAAAAAGGTTTTTATGACAAGAATTCATTGAACATGTTTTTATATCTGCTCGTAATCTAACATAAGTTGTATTATAATTAACACCATATTCACCATCAACAAATTTAAGTGTTTCACACCAATCTCGTTTCAAACATTGATTACGTAAATAATGACTATTATATGCTAAATCAGCACCATTATAATACAATCCTTGTATAGTTGCTAAGAATATCTTATCATCTATAAATAAAGAAGATTTAATATTATTAATATAATCTTCCGCTATATTTGCTAAATAATTTAAAGATGCATTTGTTAATTGTCGCAATGTATCTGTACCTAATGCTTTTAGCATTTGTATAGCATTGTTTAAATACCCTGATAATGCACCCATTGCTTTTCCAAGAAGTCCTTGTAAAGCATTTTTTAAAAAATCTGAACCTTGGAAATTTAAGAGGTTTCCTAAACCTCCCAATAAACCACCAAGTTTTCCTTTTGCAAGTTCATTTAATTGTTTTACTTTATCATCAATTACACCAGAAATTTTATCAGAAAGACCACTTATGAATCCATTAAGACCGCCACTTAGTTTTCCTTTAAAATTTCCATTACTACTTGATGTTTTTTTAACCTCATTATCATATTGACTGAGGGCACTTGGAACTATTTTACCCATAATGTATTCCTCATTTTTAATGGAAAATATATTATTTTGTCGAGCCGTCACAATATAAAAGGAGTCCAAAATAAGGACTCCTTTTTATTATTACTTTTTATTTTCTTCAGAATTATCCTCTATTGCTGGAGGATCCTGAAGATTACCAATAGCGTCAGATAAGAATTTCTGTTCTACCTCTTTTATAACATCACTTACAGATGTTTTAATATTAGTATCAATATATTCAAGTTTAGCTTTCTTTTTATCAAGCATAGCTACTTTAAGTTTACCAAGACGCATAAACATATTCTCAAGTTTAGACTTGAATTTTTTATTGATATTTTCTAGAATTTCATCCATTTCAGCTTTATCTAATTCAGTAGACTCAAGTTTATGAATATCAAAAGTTCTAAAAATACAGCCATTAAGTTCTTCAATATATTGGTCTGCTTTAGAAATATCTGAAAGAATCTCAACAAATCCATTTCTACTAACAATTTCTTTACTCAATTCCAACCATGCTATTTGAGTATCGTGAACTAAATCTGTAATAAAGAAATATTCTCGTGTACTATGAATTTTAGATAAATCCATATTAATTTTGTTACAAGCATAATTTATAAGACTATGATAATAATCATTACCAATATCAGTATAAATACTTCTAAAAATATTTCCACAAGAATCCACATAATCTTTTTCAATTACATTAATACTATTAGTAGTTTCTATTGTTTTAGAAATTGCATTATCAATAGTATTAGTAAGCAAAATATCAAGCATATTTACAAAAGAATTAATATCAATCATTCTTGTATTATTAATGACTTTACCATCTTTTGTTTTATTCTTGATTTTAAGTTTTCCAAATTCTATGTATTCATTATTTTTAAAAATTTTATTACCTATCAAATCTGTTATTTTCGAAATAGCAGAATATAATAGTAAAACAATAAATACAATTGCGATTATCATCAAAATTAAAACGCCAATATGCTCTTTAAACAAATTAACAACTGATGTCTGCACATCTTCTGAAATTGCTTCAGAGATATTAGGATTTGATGGATAACCTGCTGTTAAAAAAAGCGACAACATATATTTTTA
>CACZOQ010000044.1 GCA_902782835.1 uncultured Erysipelotrichaceae bacterium
ACTGCCATAATTTCTCCTCCATTTCATAACATTGATATTGTAATACAAACAAAAATATATGTCAACCTTTTTTTGTTAACATATATTCTTAATCTGAATAACAACGTCCCGTTCCTCCAGCATCGGCAGTACAATTCCAACCATTATTGTGATCTTCAAAAACAATATAACCAATAGCATCCATACCGACAAATAATCCTCCTGAAGAGCATTCGTACCAAGTATTATGATCACTACAATTACTTGAACCAAATGCTTCATTCATAACTTGTTTATTAGAATTAAAATAAATACTATCACTATTATAATCACCGGTTGTCGGATTTGTTGTAGATCCTCCACCTTGTATATAATAAGTAGTTCCATCTTTTACAAAAGCAACACTATTCCCTGTAATAATATCATTTGCAACAGTATGTCTTAAGAAAGTATTTTTACCAAAATTTGTAAAAGCACTTTCAGGACTAGTATAAGTTGTTTGTAAAACTGATACATTATCCCCAATATCAATAGGAGTATCACTAATAGAGTAAACATATTAATTAGTATCAACAATATAAGGATCATCTTTACTTCCTGTACCTGAAAAAATTTTAGTAAAAGGTTTCAAAGAAACTACAGGACGTACACGCATTGAATCATCAACACTATAGGTACCCAATTGACTACCATTTGCATCTACATAATTAACTCTTGCACCATTAGTAGAAGAACTAAACGAACCTGGTGTAAAAAGCCAATACATTGCTGATATTTTTTTTAAATTACGATTATTTAATAACTCCATTTCTTTTTCACTCGCAAGTCCTACTGGATATGTTAGTTTTGCTTTATTATTTAACACACTAAATTTATCTGTATCATTTACGCAAAACAGTGATGAATAATTAAAACGCAATTCTGGGAATGAACCTCCACCTCCACCATTTGGATTCCATCCATTTGTACTCTCATTTGATTGGTCTCTATTAGAACAAAATATAGTATCTTCTATTTTTTCTGTATATGCTGTCATGTTAGATGCATACCAATTATCTATATATATTTTCATTTCAGATTCTATTTGATTAACATTATCATTATAAAGCATTTCATTTTTAGCATCTTCGACACTTTTTCCATTAGTTAAGTCTATATACTCAATATAACTAAATCCTTGTGGTGTATATATGTGATAAACATATGATAGAGTACTGCACTCTCCCGTTTGATTAAAACACGTATAATGATGATATTTTAATGCTATTTTATCATTTGTATTCACTTCCCAAACGTTTATTCTATCACTCCCTAATGTATATGATCCATTATTATATGTAAAATCATTTGCATATATATATTTATTACTTAATGAAGATACCGACCTATATACATCAACACTACCCCAAGTAATATATTTCAAATCTGTGCAAGATGTTGCATCATCGCCACATGTGTATTTTTTGGAGTAAGTATTATAATTAGAAAACCAATCTGCCTTTGTAATTGTTGATATTGTTCCCGTAAGAGTATATGTACCTCCACTTTCAGTATATCCAGTTCCAATAGTTATATTTGTATTATAATGATTTAACAAATTACCATCAGTCATTTCAAATCCATACATAGAATAACTATATCCTCCAGCTATATAATAAACAGTTGAGCAGGTCGTAGCAGTAGTTGATTTACATGTATATAATCCAGAAGATGATGAATATCTACTTGACCAAGTAGCCTGAGTTATACCAGTCAATGTATACATGCCATCACTATATACCACGCCTGTACCGTAATAATAGTTTGATGATCCAGTCATTGAAGTATTCTTTAATAGTCTTGTTTCCACCCCGTCTTTTTCCTTAGCATTATATATAGTATTATACATATATCCCACATAACCAGGAGAATTACTATATCTTTGAAATTTGGAGTAACCAATTGTTTGAGCTACACCAGTATTATTACATTTGCCTTCATTTGGAACTCCATTATAAAGAAGTTTTACTCCACCAGTATCTGTTGTTCTTATCATTTGCCAACAATATCCAGCAAAAATAACATTCCATTTATCTAATATTTCATTTGCTTTACTATTTCCTGCTGTATTGTTATCTGCATACCAGTAATATATTTTCTCACTACCTACTCCTGCCATAGAATCTTGATGATCTTCAGTATATTCACTTGCATATGTTCCAATTGCTGCTTCATCTTCTAACACTTTATATAAAGTATCACCATAATATTTTCTAACAGTAATATCACCATTTATATTTAAATTAACAGATA
>CACZOQ010000045.1 GCA_902782835.1 uncultured Erysipelotrichaceae bacterium
CTTCGTGCCCACTGGGCGCAAAGTTGTGTCCTGTGGTAACGAAGTTCCTTGATGCTTCATTGCTTCGTATTTCATTTTATAAGCAAACGCCTTTTCTGATGGAAGTAGCTTTTCTCTATGAAGATTACTATCTACCATATAGATTATTGCTTCATCATCAGTTAAATTTCTTATTCTACTAGGAATAGTTTCTAATCCTAATTTTTTGCAAGCCATCAGTCTTCTATGGCCTGATATCATTTCATATCTGCCATTTTCTTTTGGTCTAATTATTACAGCTTCCATTAGTCCATTAGTTTTAATACTATCTTCTAAAGATTTTAATTCTTCATTATCCAACACTTTAAAAGGGTGGTCTTTAAAATTATCTATAAGTTCAATACTAACTTCTTCTATCTTTTCTTTCTTTTCGTCATCTCTTTGTTCTTGTGTTGTATAAAAATCATCTAGATTGAAGCTCATTGGAATCTCTTGTTTTGTTCCTGATTCGTTCATCGTTTAACACCTCCTTCGCTAATTCTATATAACTCTTTGCAACATTACTGTCCTTATCATATGAAAGAATGCTTTCTCCCATTCTTGATGATTCTGCTGCTTTAACAGCTCGTGGGATTTGAGTATCATATAATTTAAAAACTTTACCATATGATTCTTTTAGTTCTTCTCCTATTTCTTTTGAAAGATTCCTTCTTCCATCCACAATTGTTAATACAATTCCAGCTACATCTAATTTAGGATTTATGTTTTTCTTAACTTTCAATATTGTATTCATTAAATGATTCATACCTTTAGCAGCAAGAAATTCAGATTGTACTGGAATAATAACTTTATCAGCACTTGCTAGAGCATTGATTGTTATCATTCCTAAGCTAGGCATACAATCTATTAATACAAAGTCATATTTATTTTTAATATCATCAATACAATTTCTCATTGTGTATTCTCTACTCATTGCGTTTACTAAACTTACCTCCATAGAAGCTAATTCCAAATTTGTAGGAATTAAATCTACATTTTCATTATGATGAAGTATCGCTTCACTAGAATTTATTTCTAAATCATTTATACTTCTCCCCATTAAAGTCGAAAGTGTTATAGGTAAATTGTCAGCATTATGCCATCCCATATATGTTGTTAAATCTCCTTGAGGATCTGCATCAATTAATAAGACTCTTCTTCCACTCTTAGCAAGTGCTACTCCCAAATTAAATGTTGTAGTTGTCTTACCAACTCCACCTTTTTGATTAGCTATTGCAATTACTTCGCATTTATTCATAATTCACCTCCTTCCTTTATATTTCAAAATCTTTCCAAAAACTATCATCATCAGAATATAAATCCTTTCCTAGATTTTCGAGTTTGGAAAAATTAGATTCTAATGCATTTTTAAAATAACCATATCTATTTACTATCTTGTTACCATCTTCATCGATAAATTCTCTATCTACTACTCTTGGCACAATATAATGAATTGCACTAAATAATTCTTTATATGTTTTTCCATTTAATAAATAATTACTGAATAAGTAATCAAAATAAATAGAACTTAATTCATCTTTCCCATCAATATAGTTAAGATCAATAAGTTCTTTAGTTAAAATATTATGTTCTACTTTATCAGTAATAAGGCCTTCGGAAGTTTTATCTATTTTATCTTTTTTATCTATTGGTATCTTAGTATTTATTTCCTTAGTATTTAGTATATTGTTACCATTCAGGATATCTCCTTGCACGACATCCCCCGATGGGATACCTGGTAAAATATCTTTTTTAAGCTCCATATCGTAAGGTTCTTCATAAATGAAGTAATTCCATACATAATGACCGTTTTCGCCTCTACACTTGCTTCTTTTTAGGTATTTAAGGTCTTCTAATTGCTTTATACAACTTCTTAAATATTTTTCTCCAATTCCTAATCCAACCATAAGATTTTCATATTTAAAATTCCAATCATCAGGTTTGCTTAACATAAATAATAAAACTCCTTTTCCATCAGGCTTTAATTTAGTATCGTTAATAAAGTAGTTTCGTACCATTGTAAAATTTTCATGTTTTGGTTTCCTTAATATTGGCATTAGTTTCCCTCCTTTTGTAAGCATTAAAAAAAGCAGATTATTCTCTGCTTTCATCGACACAATAATTTAATTTCCATTCTAGATAATCTTCATATTTTATCTCTTTAGAATTTAATTTATTTTTCATTTTAGTCCAGTCTCTTATAACTTTCCTAATTATTTCATTGTAATACTTTTTAGACAATGTC
>CACZOQ010000046.1 GCA_902782835.1 uncultured Erysipelotrichaceae bacterium
ACCAAAAGGATGGTTTTGGTGAAGATTTCTCTGCTGCTTTCAACATAGGTGATACAGTCTTAATCCTTCTTTTAATGGAATATAGACTTGAATAATTATTTTTTATTTGATAAAATTTATAATGTTAAGTCTTAATCCTTCTTTTAATGGAATATAGACTTGAATTGTGTTATATATAAGACAAAGAAAAATTGGCGTAGTGGTCTTAATCCTTCTTTTAATGGAATATAGACTTGAATAGGAAAAATTATAAGGATCTGATTATCAACATATCAAAGACCTTATATTGCCAAATTAATAGCGATTTTCACAAAAATTAACTACGTTTTTTGACGTTGCAAAATTACTAAAAAATGAATAAAAAAGAAAACTATTTTTTATTTTCTTATTTGAAATAAAAAATGTAATCTCAAATCTTTAAAAAGAACATCCCAATCGTTATTTTTTTTAATTTATTATCACCCTTTTCACCACTCACTCATTATTTATTGAGATTTTGAAATTCATAATCGAGTTTTCTAATGCAAAATCCGAGTTTTATATACTCATTCATCAAGTTTTTGACAACAAATGCCAAGTTTTTGAAAAGAAACGATGAGTTTTTGAAAGGGCTGAAGTGAACTTGAAGTATACTCTTTTGTTTCATTATGTTTTTACGAGTTACAACATTGTAACTAATTTAGATGGTTTTACAACTATTCTAACTGCAATATTGCAAAATTTAATGTGTTTAATATATGACCTGTATCTTTGCAAAAGATAATAAAAAAAATATGGATCTAATCATTAATACTTTTGGGACTTCACTGAATAGAGATAATGAAGGATTTGTTGTAAAAACGAAAGATGGGAAGAAAAAAGTTCCTCTCCAACATATACGATCTATTCAATTACATAAAGGAACGCTCATTACCAGTGATGCCGTGTTGTTAGCTATCGAGAACGAAATTGAAGTTCTTTTCGTTGATAAATCTGGTTTCCCATTGGCAAGGTTATGGAGCCCACAATATGGCTCTGTTTCCACCATAAGAAAGGGACAACTAGTTTTTACCCAAACTCATGATTCTATTGACTGGATTAAAGATATCATTATTTGCAAGATAGAGAACCAACAAGCATTAATCCTTTCATTCAACACAAGTGATACAAGCAATATGGTTCATAAAGAGATTGAGCGTCTTGATAAATATATAGAAAAAATAAAACAATTAGATGGAGAACAACTAAGAGATATCATCCCCTTTTTGAGGGGATTTGAGGGGGCGGCATCTAAAGTTTACTTTAAAGCAATGAACAACTTCATTCCAATAACTTATCGTTTTGAAGAGAGATCACAACACCCTGCTACTGACATCACAAATGCACTGCTGAATTATGGATATGGGATACTTTACGGTAAAATTGAGGGTGCTTTAATTGAAGCGGGCATTGACCCATATATCGGAATTATGCATAGCGATTCGTATAGACGTCCATCATTGGCATTCGATGTCATTGAGAAATATAGAGTTTGGATTGATTACATCGTTTACTCACTATTAAGACAAGACTTTGTAACCGATGACATGTATACCGTTGATTCTACCGGGGCTGTATGGATTGAAGGGTTAGCTAAGCGAATTCTGATACAGTCTATAAATGATTATTTTGAAGAGGTTATTACGATAAAAGGATTATCCAGATCGAGAAATACGCATATTCAATTATTTGCACAATCAATTGCTCAAATTTTTAAAAAGTATAATCAATAAATGGATTAATTATGGTACAAGTTGGACAAAAAATCTATCAAATGAATGATTTAATGAGTGAAATGAGCGAGTATGACTTGCATCTACAAATCATGAAACCAAGTGATGAGATTCATCAGAAATTAACTCAACTAAACCGAGTCAAGCTGATTGATCATAAACTCTACACTTTTCAAAAGAAAATGTTGCCTTACTTTGTATGTGCCCACTTTGAACCTGCTATACGTAAATCAGAAAATTTTTGCTATACAAAAAGTTTTATCCTTGATTTTGATCATATAGCAGAACACGGTTTCATACTAGACGACTTGAAATCGAAACTAATAAAAGATGAAAGGGTAATGATGTGTTTTTCCTCTCCAAGCAAGAATGGACTAAAAGTATTGTTTAAAATGGAAGAGGCCTGTTATGACTACCAAATTATGGCTGTCTTCGTTAAGTCTTTTAGCACAGAGTTTGCAGCAGAATATGGCATTGACGAGATACTTGACAGGCAATGCTTCGATGTTACAAGAGCCTGTTTTTTTAGTGAGGATGCTGATTGTTATTATAATGAAAACGCCAAGCCACTAAACATGAGAGACCATATTCAAGCAGAAAAAACCTACGACCTATTTGGTGAGAACGCTGCTGTAAATGCTGTTATTAAAGCAGAGAACGAAGAAGAAATTGAAACATTGCCAACAGAACAAGCCTTTGATTTTATCAAATCAAAGCTAAATCCTAAAGCAATTAAAATTGATAGGAAACAATACTTTGTCCCAGACGAAATAGAGAACATATTACCTCAGTTATTATCCTTTATAGAAGATTGTCAGTTGGAAGTGGAACAGGTTTCAGACATACACTATGGGAAAAAGTTTCAACTAAAATCCGGGATTTCCAAAGCGGAAGTGAACTTATTCTACGGAAAGAAAGGATTTACAATTGTTGAATCACCTAAATCTGGAACAAATTCCGAGCTCAACTCTCTTTGTGCAGACTTGATAAAAACTTTTTTATACGATAGAGGTCTATTGATATGAAAAAGAAAAAAGATGCAAAAGGATATCTTGAAGCCATAAGAAAGCTTCACCATGCAGGAGTAAACAGTGCTTCCTTTTATCCAGTTATAGAACAGGATAATCTTTTTATAAACAAATTACTTGGGTTTTTCAAAAAAACTAACACAGCAGAATACAAGATGTTGTTTTTTATTATGTATGATATTGAGAATAATAAAGTAAGGAACTTAGTGGCAAAATATCTGGAGAAAAAAGGATGTATGCGAATACAGAAATCGATATTTCTTGCTAACGTTGACATCCCTGTTTATCAAGAAATATGCGTTGATTTAGCTGAAGTCCAAGCTTGCTATGACAATCAAGACAGTATAATAGCCGTACCCATTCCCATAGACTATCTCTCATCGATGAAAGTTATTGGTAAGTATATTGATACGGACATTATCATTGGCACAAAAAACACATTATTTTTTTGATTTACGTTTGTTTTTTGAATATATAGTTTTTATTTTTGTAGAAACGACTTTAGCATATGAGTATAGTTAAATTGCTGATCATACAATTCAATAATACAATTGAAAGAAAAGAGATACCACTATTTCGGGGAGCGGTAATTGAAGCAGTGAAGGATTCGGATAATATTCTTTTCCATAATCATTTGGGAGATGGATTCAGATATGCATATCCACTCATTCAGTATAAAAGATTACAGAAAAGGGCTACCATAGTTTGTATCAACGAAGGGACGAACTCTATTGGAGACTTTTTTTCCGTATGTAATTTCAAGTTTCAACTAGGAGAAAAACAAGTTGAAATGATTATTGAATCAGTCAAAGCTTATCAAACTGAAGTTCAGTGTGAAGATACGTTCCATTCTTATTACCTACGTAATTGGCTGCCTTTAAATAGCGACAATTACAATCAATACAATAAACTTGATGGGTTGATTGAGCAAACTTCATTTCTTGAGAAAATATTGATTGGTAACATTCTTTCTTTTTTAAAGGGTGTGGGCATTCACCTTGAAGAAGAAATTAAGTGTAAAATAATCGCACTTAAAGAACCCATACTTATCAGAAATAAAGGTATAAAACTTATGAGCTTTGATGTAGAATTCAAAACAAACATTCTTTTACCAGACTTTATTGGGTTGGGTAAGAATACAAGTATAGGATATGGAATGATTAAAAGGATAAAAGATAATTAAGTATAGGTTTTAAACCATGCTTTTCTACATAAGAATAATACTAAAATGAGGCATGTGTTCCTTTAAACGAATAAGAACTCTCATATAAGCAAACCATTAAAATAATTAAACAAATGAATTTCAAATACGAAGATTTTGCATTACCCTTAGAACAGACTATTAGCGAACAGATATATCAAGCAATAGAAGGTGATATTATAGAGAAAATCATCAAAATAGGCAAGATACATACTGGTAATAATTACGATCGAAGTTTGCTTGAGGGACATAGTTTCAAAGTAGAAGCTGAAACTTTATCGCATTACTATGAGTTATTCAATGAGGTAAAAGACAAGTTGGAATTTAAAGAGGCTGTAGACTTTTATATCACTGGAGACTCTTCTGTTAACGCTTATGCAATTCCAGCTGATGATGACGAATGTCCGAATATTATCAACGTTAATTCATCATTAATTGAGTTGATGACAGATGATGAACTCAGGTTTGTTATAGGCCACGAGTTAGGCCATCTCATATCTAAAAATGCTAAATTGATGAGATTGGTACATTTTGTTTTTCCAGACAAAAGAAATCCACCAATTGCATTGCAATATAAATATCGTCTATGGAAACAATTGGCAGAGTTGGTAGCTGATAGATTCGGATTCATTGCTATGCCAGATATTAATGTATGTATTTCTGCATTTTTCAAAATGGCATCAGGGTTGGACTTCAATAAGATGCAAATGAAAGTAGATGCGTTTATAGAAGAGAATAACCGTCGCCTTGACTACTTTCGTAATGATAAAGGAATGAATGTCGCTACTCATCCAATCAATCCAATCAGAGTTCAAGCACTGAACATCCTATCTCAAAGTGAATTCTTTGTTAAAAATGGTATTTCGAAAGAAACCATGCAGGAAAAAATGAATGAACTGACCGATATTCTATTGAAAATCAAGAACACGCCACTCGATATGTACATGGCTCAATTCATTGCTACTGCCGGTCTGATTGTGGCAACAACTGATCAGCCAATGAATGAAGATGAATTAGAGGTTATTCTCAATGAATTATCTAATATTAAAGTCTTTTCTCAGGATTATCTAAAAGACATCTCACAAAAAGATGTAGCTAAACTTTTCGAAGAATCTATTGTGAAAATACTAGAAACAAATCCTGAAATGCGTGAGGCTATGCTAAGATACCTAATGCATATCGCAATGGCAGATAATGCAATAGAAAAACAAGAAACAAACGTCATTTTTGATATAGGAAATAAAATATTAGGGTATTCTGTAATAGAAATAGCTCAAATCTTCGCTCAAATGATTCAATTTGAATTTAATCCAGGTATTCAAAGCATTTACTAATTTTATATGGCTCTGAAGTTCAGAGCCATATAAAATTAAATCAATCATCATTAAACCTTATTGCCCAAACCCATTATTATATGACTAAAAATGTATTATCATTAAATTCCAAACAAGCTCTTAATTTCTTTCTAAAATCAGAACAATATCATAATTTTGAATTACCCGAATATTTTGAATTTAATGAAGTCTTAAAATACGTACAACAAATAATAAAGAATAAATCATTTAGTAGTTGTTTGAATGATATAAATCCAGATGATATTGAAAATATAAACATAAACATTTTATTAAATAAAGATGGTTATTATGCTATTCGACCTATAATTTTAGCCAATCCATATCTTTACTATTTCCTTGCAAGGGAACTATGTAACGAATCTGGGTGGAAATCAGTAAAAAAATGCTTTAAAGCTTTTAATGTTCCCCATATTACATCTTGTGCTCTGCCTATAATTCCCCAAAAACAAGAGGCATTCCATATGTCTGCAACTATATTTAACTGGTGGGAATGTATGGAACAACGATCAATTGAATTATCTCTTGAATATCGTTATATGTTCGTTACTGATATTTCAAATTGTTATGGCAGTATTAATCCACAATCTATTG
>CACZOQ010000047.1 GCA_902782835.1 uncultured Erysipelotrichaceae bacterium
AAGGGCAGCAAGCACTCTACTTATTTTCACGCTATATAATTTTTGCTTTGCAAAATTAATAATAATAATGCATGAAATAAAAAAATTATTAATCTTTAACGACCATCTTTGTCAAATTTAAGAAATATTATTAACTTTGCAAAAAATAAAATAGATTTTATAGAGCATGAAAGTGATTCATTTCATTACATTAGACGAAAAGCACATAACTGAGATGATCCATTTTTTCGAAGATATCGAAGAAATGAACAATCGTTTTATTTATTTCCAAAATAACAAGAACGACACATCACTAATTCCTACCTCAAATAAATACGAAGTAATAAATATATCCCAAATTATAGAAATAATATCAAATCCTTTTTCATGTGATATTATTGTTATCCATAGTTTATTATCTCTACCATGTAATATAATAAAATTAATTGACAAAAAAATAAAAGTTGTTTGGTTTTCATGGGGATTTGACACTTATAGTAATAAATTTCCACAATTCCCATTAATAAAACTTAAAAATAGAATAAAGCCAAAGACAATAAATTTAAGATATAGAATACGACTATTACATGAGAATTTTAGAACCATAGTCAAAGAACTGCATAAAAACAGCCTAAAAGAGAGAAAACATTTCATAGATGCTATTAAAAGAATAGATTATTATTCTGGTGTTTTTCCTGAAGAATATGATTTGTTAAAAAAGAATTCCTTTTTCCATGCCAAACAAGTTTATTTTAATTATGCTCCTTCTAAAGGACAATATAATTTAAATAATATTAATACAAATATACATCCTTCAGGCAATAATATTCAAATAGGACAATCAAGCAATAAACTTGCTAATCACAGAAATACATTTTGGAATATGCGGAATCTTAATTTACATAATAGAAAAATAATAGTACCTTTAAGCTATAATGGTGATTCTCTTTATATATCGACTGTATCTAAAATGGGTTACAAATTGTTCAATAATAATTTTCAACCTTTAACTACCTTTTTTCCAAAACAGGAATATCAAACTATTATCAAAACAATTTCTATAGCTATTTTTAATTTAGAACAGCAATCTGCTGTTGGCAACATTATTTATCACTTTTGGAACGGTTCAAAAGTATTTGTTCCAGAATCATCCCTTAATTACAAGCATTTTACTAACCTTGGATTTCATATTTTTTCTATAGAAAAAGACCTAAACCAAAAAGAGATAGACACACTATTATCAGACGAATTGATTTTGGAAAATAGAAAACTAATCATTCAACATTATTCCTACGAAGCTATCATGGATAAAACAAAAAATAGTTTCTTTAATATTATTAAATAACGTCTTATGGAGTTCAAAAGTATTTTTCATCCTTTTCAGTCATTTAACATATGGATATATCGTAAATATCATCAAAATGGAACTTGGAACAAACTAATTGAAACTAATCCCAAAAGAGCTTTACAATTAGAATGGAGACATGCATTTCATACTAGATTAAACCTAAAAGATCCAAAAACTTTAAATGAAAAAATACAATGGTTAGAAGTCTATTCGGACACTTCTCTTTGGACAAAATATACTGACAAATATGAAGTGAGAAAATATGTAGAAAAGTGTGGATATAAAGATTATCTATTAGATTTATATGGAATTTGGGAAGACACAACGAGCATAGACTATGATTCTTTGCCTAATAGCTTTGCTATAAAATGCACACATGATTGTGGCTCAACCATAATAATAAGAGACAAAACAAAGGATTTAGATGAAAAGTTTGTTAATCAGTTGTTAAATAATCATCTAAAAAAGCCATATGGGTATGACACTTGTGAACCGCATTATTATAAAATCCCTAGAAGAATTATTGCAGAAAAATTATTGCCACAAAGTAATTTAAAGATTTCAAACATTATTTGTAGCTCAACTGTAGATTATAAAATTTGGTGTATTGAAGGAAAAGCTCAATTTGTTTTAGTATGTTATGATAGAAATATTGGTAAAAATGTCACCATTGAAGTCTATGGTATAAACCCTTGGCAACCACTAAGGAGTTATCTTTCACAAAAATACCAAAAACAACATTTTAAAAGTATACCCGAACCTAGTAATTTAAAGGATATGATTATTATGGCGGAAAATCTTTCTACGAATTTTCATCAAGTTCGGATAGACCTATATAATATTGATGGAAAAATATATTTTGGTGAAATGACTTTTACTTCTGCGTGTGGTCGTATGGACTACTTTTCTGATGAAGTACAACTAATGATGGGCCAAAAGATACACTTACCTCCCAAACAAAGATAGCCTCCCGCTTCACCAATCTCCTAACCTCGCTTTGGCTTCTATCCTATCCTCCACATCATCATTTAGAGATGGGAAGAAATCGATATTGGTGATTCTCTCCACCTCATCTACGGTACAAGCGCAATCTGACATAGACTGATAGCCGCCACGATTTTTGTAAATAAAACCGATGGCTTTGGGATTTCCCTTCCTACACAATACCACTTTATAGAAAGCATCGGGTACGCATACCTTATTCC
>CACZOQ010000048.1 GCA_902782835.1 uncultured Erysipelotrichaceae bacterium
ACAGTAGTAATAATGAATTAAAAGAGCTTATTCAATCAATAGAAGTGAAATTAGAGATATGTATCGAGCAAGAATATTAATGAAAAAAATAATTGAATAATAGAAAAGTATCCTTTATAATAATAAAACAATAGATGAAAAACAAGAAAGGAAACAAAAATGAAAGCAAGCAATTATCATATCAATACAAAAGGTATTCTAGCAGTTGCATTATCTAGTGTGTTAGTAATAACAGCTGGAGCCGGAGCGCATGGTAAAAAGATTAGATTTGCACAAAAGCAATATCCATTATCTTATCAGAATAGAGAAAATACCGAAATGCCAATGATGGAAGAAGCTATCATACCACCAGAGAATTCAATGAATAAAGAATATAGCAAAAAGAAAAAAAAGATAAAAAAAGATAATCTTAAATAAACAGTATGAACTGTTTATTTTTTTTATATAATGATATAATAAAAATAGAAATTATTAAAGGTAGTGAAAAAATGAAAAAAGAAAAATTAAATAGTTTTTCTGTTCCATTAGGATTATTAGATTATGGTAATCCAATATTATATTCCATAACAATTATAACGATTTTAAAAAATATTTATTCTATTATAGGAACTCCATACAATACGATTATGCTAGTAGGAGCGATTATTTCAATTTTTTTTGGATTTATAATACCAACTGGGAAAGTCATTATAGGATTAGGAATAATGAAATTTAGAATGCCTGTTCCCTTAGTATTTATTGTAAATTTAGGAATTCTAATATCTGGGCTTATCATGATAAAGTATGTAATGAATCTTAATAGTATAATTATACTAATGATTTTAACAATGATCATTTTAACACTATATTTTATTTATAGAAAAAATAAAAAAATGAATACGATAGCTGTATTAATAGGTGCATTCGGTTATATGATGTTATATATATCACTAATAACACTATCATTTCATCTACATTCAATCATTCCAATAATACTATATGGGATAGCCATACTCTTATTTATCTTCTTATGTGGGGTAGGTATCAAAGCAAACCTAAAAAAGCCAAGAGTCCATTGGCTAATAGAAATATCAAATGTAATATGTCAATTATTAGTAGCAGTCGCAACCATTTATATCTATCATCAATAAAAAACGAATTTAAAAATAAATACGAATATAATAGTAATAAAAAAGGAGATATTATATCTAATAACACTTCACTGGATCTAGCTAAAAGAACACTGAAAAATACAAAATTATTAAAATCGATTTAGAAACAAAAAAACAGAATATTTTGATATAGATAGGGATAATATTATCAAAAATGTTCATTAAAAAAACATATAAGATAAACAAATAGTAAATATCAGTTTTTTTGATATAGTAAAGAGGGAGGATAAAAAATGAATATAGCAAAATATAATGATAAATGTATTAGATTAGAAGATATATTTGGAAATATTTATGAAGGAATTGCCGTACATAATAATATAGATTTTAATGAATGTGAATATGGTATCAATGAAGAATCAATACAATTAGGATGTATTATGTTTCGAAAATCCTGCATTAAAAAAATAGAAAGCCTAGAAAATCATAAAGGTCCATTTGGTAAGTTTTCGAATAAATATGGAAAATTAGAAGAAGACATCATAGACGGAGGAATAGACTTAATAGAAGAAATCTTAGAATCAGAAGAAAACATTCATATAAGTCGATTACTATTATATATAAAAGAAAACAAACCAGTTTTTTCAGAAGAAGAAACCATAAAACTAATAGAAGATTTAAATACCCTAATAAAATACAATCAAGATAATCAAATAAGAAAACAAGCACAAGAAATAATCATGAATCTATCTAATAAGATATGATATAATAAAAAAGAATAAAAGAAAGGATTATATATGAAAACAGAAAGAAATATTTTAATTGCTTTTTTATTAAATATATCATTTTCAATCATAGAATTAATAGGTGGACTAATCACAAACTCAGTTGCCATACTATCTGATTCAATCCATGATTTAGGAGATGCGATTGCAATAGGAATATCTTACTATATGGAAAAGAAAAGTAAGAAAAAAGCAGATAACAAATATACATATGGATATATTCGCTATTCAGTTTTAGGAGGAGTCATTACAACAACAATACTTCTAGTTGGATCAATATTAGTCATAATAAGTGCCATTAAAAGAATCATTAATCCAGTAGAAATAAACTATAAAGGAATGATTCTATTAGCCATTATAGGAGTGATTTTAAACTTAATAGCTACCTATGTAACCAAAGAAGGAGATTCCATTAATCAAAAATCAGTGAATCTACATATGTTAGAAGATGTATTAGGATGGATTATTGTATTAATAGGAGCCATCATAATGAATTTTACAGATATTAAAATAATAGATGCAATCATGAGTATAGGAGTAGCAATATTCATACTATATCATTCTTTCATGAATTTAAAGAAAATAACAGATATATTTCTTGAAAAAACACCAGAAAATATTAATATTGAAGAATTAAAAGAACATTTATTAAAAATAAAAAATGTAGAAGATATTCATCATATACATGTATGGAGTATTGATGGTTATAATAATTATGCTACGATGCATATTGTTACAAAAAATAGGAATTTAATTCAAGTAAAAAAAGAAATTAGGGAAGAATTAAAAGAGCACAATATTTGTCATGCAATACTAGAAACAGAAGAAGAAGCCTGTGATGAAAAAGAATGTCATGTAAATTTAAAAATGGAAGAACAACATCATCACCATCAACATTAAAAAAAGACTAGAATTATCTAGTCTTTTTTAGCAGTATTTTTGAGCATATTGTAATAATTTTTTAGCGGTATCTTGATTAATAGAATAATAATATTTCATAGTAGATACATCAGTTTGAAATATCTTTTTATAAATACAAGCAGCAACCATATAAGCACCTTCAGGAGTAGGGTGTTTATTATCATCCAAATATACCTGAATTTTACCATTTAAAGCTGCTTTAAAGGCCTTATTATCATAAATAACAGAGCCACCTATAGTAGAAGCAACTTTTTCGGCATTAGTAGACATCTTATCAACATTCTTATCAAATGAAGAATTACGATCAGGCCAAGTTGTTCGAACAAAAAATGTAGCATTTTTATTTTTTAATAATTGAATCGTTTTTTGTGCTCCGGATTTATAAGTTGCATATTTTCCATAAGCAACATCCGTTCGCTCTTGTAAAACAACATAGTCATAACTATTTCCCTTAATCTTTTCCATATAATCTGCATGAGTAGCTTTATATTCTAGTGAAGAACCACCTTTCGTAATCAGTGTAATATGAGCACTTTTTTTAGTAGAAGTAACCATACTTTTAAACGCAGAACCAACACTAGATCTTGGAGAACCACCATAATAAGCAGTTTTACTATTTCCAATTAAAGCAATCGTATATAGTTTATCAGATTTCTTCCAATTTGCATAAAGAGTAACTGAACAATCACCGTCAGAAGCATTACAAAAGTCATTAGAATTATAAGCTAAAAACTGACTATAACTTGTACCAGTACCATCAGCACTTGTATTCCAAGCAGCAGATGGTTCAATATAATAACCTTGTTTAGTTAAATTAATATATTTAGAGTTATTCATATTACGTAATCCATAATCAGGTAAAGAACCATTGCTAGCAACACGTTCACAGACAGAACTACCATTACAAATAATAGAATTCCCTTGTATTGTGACAGCATCACCATGAGCCTTATTTAAAGTACCACCATTAGCATTAAAAGAAATATTAACATAATTACTCTTTGTCTCATTAACTTGAATCGTTATTTTATCTTTAAGACGATTCGTAGAAGTAGCATTAATTGTAACTTTACCTTTTTTGATTCCTTTAAAAACACCAGCTGAATTAACAGTAGCAATTTTTTCATTCGAAGAACTCCAATTTACAAATTCTGTTTCTGCATTTGATGGTTTATATTTTACTTCTAATTTCAAAGTATTACCAACAGTAACAGTTTTTTTATTGGATTGAATTTCAATAGAAGTAGCTTTCTTTTTTTTAGAAGAACCAATATCTTTGCCAGACTTTACTTTTTTATTATCCCAGTTAGCATATAAATCAATGGAAGCAAAAGTATCCTCATTCGCTAATATCTTAAAGAATTGATCGATATCATAAGTCTTTGATTCACTTAAATAATAAATCGTATTATCGTAGAAATTCTTAAAATACCATTCTTTACCAGGAACTAACGATGTACCATCTTTCGTAACATGAAAAGGAACACCATTAATACTATTAATATTTTTGATTTTTTTATTCATATATAGAGCATAATAAGTAGAATTATAAACTAAATAACCATCGTCAGTAACATAATATTGATCTCCAGCAACAGTTCCTCCATTTAAATTAAAATAAAGATGTAGTTCTTTTGCTTGAACAGGTAAAATAGAAAAAGATAAAATGATAAATAATACAAAATAAATTTTTTTATACATGAAAATCACCTCACACTTAAATAATTTAAAACATCATCAATAGAATTAGCAATGAATAAATGGTTTAAATCCTTTTCACTTACAAAACCGCTCTTTACCGCATTTTGTAAAAACTGAATAAGTAAATCATAATAACCACAACTATTATATAAAATAATAGGGCAATCAATTTCTTTGCAAATTTTAGAATAAAAAGAAGTAAAAAACTCATAAAGAGAACCAAGTCCTCCAGGAATTAAAAGAATCGCATCGGAATATTCAAAAATTTGAAAAGTACTCTCTAACATAGTCTTGGTAACAATCTCATGATCACAATCTAAATCCTTTAAACTATCTTTATAAAACTCAGGACAAATTCCTGTAATAGAGCGACCGTTAGCTTTCGCAATCTGATAACAAAGCCCCATTAACCCTTTATTACAAGCACCAAATATTAAATCGTGTTCTTTTAAAATAACATCTAATAATTTTTTACAATCTTCCATATATAAAGGCTCAATTTCTTCACGTGAAGAAGACCCAATAAACAGTCTCATATAACACCACCCTAAATATCTTATATATAAATTAATGTATCACAAATATAATATTTCGGCAATAAAAATAACCAGACAAGTGACAAATATCAAATTATCATAAAAGAAACCAAAAATAATATGATATAATGTAAATAATTGAAATAAAAAATGAAAATAAATAAAAATGCAACCGAAAATTTACATAATTTCCAACTGAATTGTATAGAATGCAACCAAATTTAATAGTAAAATTTATGTCATGAAAGAGGTGATAGTATGAAGTTCGGTGACAAATTAATAGAACTTCGAAAGAAAAATGGTTACTCTCAAGAAGAGTTAGCCGAAAAGCTAGGTGTATCTAGACAAAGTGTATCAAAATGGGAAAGTAATAATACTTATCCAGAAACAGACAAAATCATTCAAATAGCAAATTTATTTGAATGTTCCATGGATGATCTTATAAATGATAAAATAACAGATATAGATTCAACATTAAGAAAAAATAAAAGTAATATCAATACAGTATGGAACTCATTATTAAGTTTTATTACAAGGACTGTAAATATGTTTACAAAAATGAAATTCATGGATGGTTTAAAGTGCGTAATAGAAATGATAATCATAGGCTTCATTATAATATACTTTTTATTATTTCTCTTATAATGGATCTTGTTTCTGGTTTTATAAATACAAATATATTTGCAAAAATACTACTAATAGAATTACATAAAATATGACCTAGTAATACTATATATGGTATGGTTTATCATAAGTATAATTGTAATGGTATATTCCTTTAAAATTAGATATTTAAATCAATATGATGATACAGAAATAACAAAAGAAAAAGAGAAAATAAATAG
>CACZOQ010000049.1 GCA_902782835.1 uncultured Erysipelotrichaceae bacterium
ATAATGATGATGATGAACCAGATGAGAATAACGCTGGTTTCCTAAATAATGAAAAAGCTGCGAGATAAAATCTCGCTTTTTTTATGCAAAAAAAAAGAGGTTACTCCCCTATTTCTTGTCCTCTTTTAATTTTCTTGTCTACAATGGCAATTGGAATACATAGTACTGCTTGAATAGCAATGGTTATAAAATATCCCGTCCAGAATGTATCTAAGATAATCATATTTAAATATATTAATGTATAAAACATATAGTAGATAATTAAGGCAAACATATAATTTAAATATATTAGTATGCCTGGTGATTTTGTATTATTTAGTAAAAACAGGTAGATGGTTAAACTTACAAATTGACTCACTACGTAGCCACAGAATTCTCCACTTACACTCGTTAGTATTAATCTTTCTCCTAAAGCAAAAGACATGATGCCACTGAAGCAAACAAACATTACTCCAGATATTGCTATTGCTGCAATGGCTTTTTTATAGTCATATTTTTTTGCAATATAGTTTACTATAAAATATACTAAAGGTAATAAAAATAAAGAATACGATAAACTTACTTTAGAAATCATAAACATATAGCTTTTTAATGACTCTAATAGAATCACCAAGGTGGTTAATAATAATATATATATCCAACAATCGTTGTTTAATTCCTCTTTTTTCTTTTTTCTAGGCATATGATTTTCTCCTTTTATTCTTTTCGTTTCTTTGGAATGTCCATAATAGTATAAACTGTTATTCCAAGTACTAGTACTAGCATAATGGAAATCATTGTTCCATAGTTTCCAGTATTTGGATTTACAAGAGTATCCTCACTAATTCTTTCTTGAATCTCTGATACTTCATTAATTGGATAATCCGTTTCTAGGTAATAATGATGAATGATTTGAACTTCTAACTGTGTATCAGCTATTTTACGACTCTGGAAAGAAATCCCAAAAGTTTTTGTCGGATCTGTTTTCGTCCAAACTTCTTTTGCTCCAGAAACATTTTTAAAAATTCCGTTTTGTCCTTGATACTCAATCATCTTTTTGATTTGAGATGGACTATAATAATTATCTTCACTATAAGGAACCAATGACTTATTCTCTAATATTGAATATAGATAAAAGGCAGCATCTTCTCCTGTTAATTCTTGAAGAAGTGGAACCCCTTGTTCGTACTGAATGATTGCTTTTCCTGTTGAAAACGACAATACATGTGGTTCAGACCAGAAATATGGTATTTTTTCCTCACGTTCTTCTTGTTTGGATTCTATAGTAAAAGTAATAAATTGTTCATCAATAGTAGTATTTTTTATGGTTGTACCATCCTCATCTACTTGAACATTTTCAATATCATCTATTATTTTTAATACATCTGCTTGAGTAGTTGTTTTTGCTAAGACTGATATAGGGAAAAGAAATACTAATAATAAGAAAAATATTGCTTTTTTCATAACAATCCTCCTATTCTATTTTATTTTATCATATTTCAAAAAAAGATAAAAGAAAAAGATTGAATAAATCAATCTTTAACGAGTTATTTCAGTTTATCCATAATTTTCATCGGATTGTATTTTATAAATGAATGTTGTAATTTGAAGTTTTGTAATAATCATTTCTTTTCTTTTTCGTTGATTTCTTCTATGATTTTATCAATATGTTCTCCATATGCAATCGATGTATCATAGACAAATTTTAATTCAGGAGTGTGTCTTATTTCTATTTTACTAGCTAGTTTGGTGCGGATAAAGGATGCTGCTTTTTCTAAAGCTTCTTTTACCGTTTCTTTTTTTTCTTCTTCTAAAACTGTATAGTATATTTTAGCATAGCTTAGATCATTGGTTGTTTCTACTCCCGTTATTGTTACAAACTTAATATCTTTATTTTTTACTTCTTTCATCAAAATCATACTAATTTCTTCTTGAATCGCATGGTTTAGACGTTCTATTTTGATGTTTGCCATCCTTCCACCCTCTTTTCTTTACTAATGTAAAAGTGACTTCATTATTAGGAAACATCAGATGATATTCTGCATCAATTTCATCTTGGCCTGCAGTATGATGATCTTCTACATAATACATATCATCTACTACATACCCTTCTTCTGTTTTACGATAAAAGGCTATAGCTGTAGAATCTTCATTCCATTCTATTAAATTGTCTAAATCGTTTTCAAATTCCTCTCTTGTGAATGTCCTTAAAACTTGTTCTCTTATTGTACTATTACCATCCAAGTACCAAACTTTAGTAGCAATTCTTTTTTTATCTTCTGTTTCGGTAAAGAATAATAATGATCCATCTTTCATTACTTGTTCATTGAATCGTTTTTCTTTTAAGGTTTCTATGATTGTTTTTTTCATGGGTTTCTTTTATCGTTTTATTTCTACTAATTCGTATACTTCGATAATGTCTCCTTCTTTATAATCTTGACAATTTTCTAATGTAATACCACAATCCATATCTTTTTTCATTTCTTTTACTTGCTCTTTTTCGTGTTGTAGGGAATTAACAGCACCATTATAAACAACAATGTCTTCTCTTATAATGCGAGCTTTCGCATTATTTTTAATGACTCCACTGGTAACATGGCATCCTGCAATTAAACCAACTTTTGAGAATTTAAATAATTGTCTAATTTCAGCTGTACCAACCACTTTTTCTTCAAATTCTGGATCAAGCATACCTTTCATTGCTTTCTCCATTTCTTCTACCACTTTATAAATAATATCATATGTTTTAATTTCTATACCATATTGTTTTGCAATGTCTGTCGTAGAAGAACCGGCACGAACATTGAAACCAATAATAATTGCATCTGATGCTGAAGCTAGAACAACATCACTTTCTGTTATGGCTCCAACTCCACCTCTGATAACAGATACTTTTACTCCTTCTACATCAATTTTTTCTAAAGCATTTCGAACAGCTTCTAGTGAACCATTTACATCTGCTTTTAATACTACTTTAATTTCTTTTTGACCTTCTTTGATTCTACCAAATAGGTCCTCTAAAGTCATTCCACTGAAATTAGTGTCTTGTTCTTTGGCACGAAGTGATCTAGCACTAGCAATTTCACGTGCTTGTTTTTCTGATTCAAAAGCCATGAATTTATCTCCTGCACTAGGAACTTCTGAAATACCTGTTACTTCTACTGGAGTAGATGGTCCTGCTTCTACTATATTTTGTCCTTTATCATTTTTTAAAGTTCTTACTTTTCCAGCATAATTTCCAATGACAATTGGATCGCCTAGACGAAGTGTTCCATTTTGGATTAATAATGTGGCAATTGATCCAACTCTTGAATCTTTTTTAGATTCTACAACAGCGCCGGTTGCATATCGATTTGGATTTGCTTTATATTCTTGCATTTCTGCAACTAATAAAATATTTTCTAGTAAGTTTTCTACTCCTTCTCCTGATTTAGCAGAAATTTTATTGACAATGATATCTCCACCCCATTCTTCAGGAGTTAGACCATTTTCGACTAAACCTGTCATAATTCTATCAATATTTGCTTCTGGCTTGTCGATTTTGTTAATGGCTACAATGATTGGAACATTAGCAGCTTTGGCATGATCAATTGCTTCTTTTGTTTGAGGCATAATTCCGTCATCTGCTGCAACAATAATGATGACGATATCTGTCATTTGTGCTCCTCTTGCTCGCATCTCGGTAAAAGCAGCGTGTCCTGGAGTATCAATGAATGTGATTCGTTTATCTTTACACTTTACAGAATAGGCTCCAATTGCTTGCGTAATACCGCCTGCTTCTCCACTTACTACATCACTGTTACGAATATAGTCTAATAGAGTCGTTTTTCCATGATCTACATGACCCATAATCGTAACAACAGGAGGTCTTTCCACTAAATCTTCTTCTTTGTCTTCAATTTCATAATTTTCGAAATTAGAAATATCAGCTGCCTCTTCTTTCTTTAATACTTTTTCATAATCGGATACAATTACTTCTGCTGTATCATAATCAATACTCTGATTCATAGCAGCCATTACTCCAAGAGACATACATTTTTTTACTAATTCTACTGGTGTAACTTCTAATAGTTCTGCAAGATTACTAACCGTCATTCCTTCTTTATATAGAATTACATTTTCATCTTGCATGGTTTCATTACTTTGAAGTTTCTCACGATGTTTATACATCTTTTTTCTTTCTTTTAAGAAATCCTTTTTATTATTTTCTGTTTTTTTAGCTTGTTTATTTTGTTTTACTTTTGTAAAAGATGTTTCATTTTCTAAATCAATTTTTGTAGAAAAAGCTAATTCTTCTGCTTTATCAGCTACTTCTTCTTCCATTCTTTGATCTTCTAAATCTTCTACAGTTGCATCTTCCTCTTCATCTTCCTCTTGTAATTGATTATCTAAAAGGGTAATGCTTATATCATCTAGCAATGAATTTTCGTCTTGATATGAAATTCCTACTTTATCGCATAATTTCTTTATTTCTTCTATCGTTTTACCAACGTCATTAGCATAATCTTCTAATGTCATCATAGACAACACCTCACTTTTCTATTATATTCTTTATTTCTTCATATACACTATCCTCTATCTTACACTCTAATCTATTTTCTAATATGTTTGATTTTTTAGCTTTTTCTAATACTTCTAAATCTTTTTTTATATAAGCTCCTCGTCCATTACATTTTCCAGTTTCATCAACTTTAATGTCGCCTTCTGGCGTACGAACAATTCGTAAAAGATCTTTTTTGGGTAATGATTCTTTGGTAACTACACAAGTTCTTAATGGTATTTTTCTTGTTTTCATAGTATCCCTCTATCTAAAATTAATTCCTGCTTCTCTAGC
>CACZOQ010000050.1 GCA_902782835.1 uncultured Erysipelotrichaceae bacterium
TCATTTGTACTAATCATTTTATCACTCCTAAATTAAAAAATAAGTTTTTGACTTATTTTATTTTTTCTCCTTATGTACTGTGTGTTTTCTACATTTAGGACAGTATTTATTCATTTCAAGACGGTCTGTTGTATTCTTTACATTTCTTGGTTCTCTATAATTTTCTTCTTTGCATTCACTACATACAAGAGTTTTATATTGTCTATTTCCTACTTTAGCCATAATTATCCCTCCTTACACGCCTATCAGTATTATAACAGAATTTTTCAATTTTGCAAAAGTTTTTTCTTATTAATGAGGATAAACATACACTTTCGGTGGATCATGTTCAGGAAGAACTGGATCAATTTTAGGTTCATTTTCTATTTTTTCACCAATTTCTTCTAATCTCCACTCAATCGCTTTTCCTGACTTTCTTTCGTGATTTAAATGGTACTCTTTATAAGCACTATAAGCACTAAAAGCTAGAATAAATGCAATGGTTCCCCAAAAGAATCTTGATTTTTTCATATACACCCCTCCTCAAGTGGCTATATTATATCATATTTTTGTATATTAATCAATGCCATACATCTCTTGATACTTTCTACTGACTTCTTGGGTAATTCGATAAGTTACTAAAGATGCATAATTCACGGAAGAATTTGGATGGGAAGAGTCAGGAGAGGTAACCACGATGCTCATTTTTGGATTGTCATATGGAGCATATCCAATAAACGAACTTGTGATGGTCTCTGTATCGATTGCTCCATCACCATTTGTATCAATAAAGCTTTGTGAAGTACCTGTTTTTCCAGCCGGTCTCATGCCAGTATTCATATAACCAACACCATAACCACCTGGTGAATTTAATACGGCAATAAATCCTTCTTTGACACGAGCCATATACTCTGGAGCTGTTTCTACTGTATTTAATACTTTTTTATCAATTGTTTTTTCTAATGCTCCGATTTCATCCGTATCACTGGATGAATGTACTTCTTTTAATAAATGTGGGGCTAATCTTTCTCCCCCATTCGCAATCGTTGTTATATATTGAGAGATTTGAATGGGAGTATATGTTTCATATTGCCCCATTACAAAGTCAAGGAGATTTCCAGCTGCTTTATCTTTGGATGTATACCCACTACTTTCTACTGGTAAATCAATTCCTGTCTTTACTCCTAATCCAAAAGAATGATACATTTTTCGATAGGTGTCAAAAGCTTCTTGATTAAAATTCATTTTCATTTCTCTATGATACTCTTGTCCATTTACGCGAATTGCTATTTTAAATTGATATACGTTACTACTTTTTGCTAAAGCTGTAATGTCATTTATGACTCCCAAATTATCAACAGAAGAACACTTTTCCGCAACACCTGCAATTTTCACACATTCGTCTAGCATGGTTTCTCCTATTTTAACAGCTCCTGTATTATAACCCACTAGCATAGAGGCACCTTTTACTATACTTCCAGGAGTAATCGGAGACATAAGAATACTAATCGTATTATCTTTCATTTCCCAATTTTCAATTCTTTTTCCAGCCATTGCAAGAATTTCTCCTGTACGCGGATCTTGAATGATGACACTCGAATGATCGTAATAGTTAGTATTTGGTTCTCCTTTTGCTCGATAAATTTGTTCTTCTAGAATTCTCTCAATTTGTTGTTGTAACTCAATATCAATCGTTAGTACAATATCTTTTCCTCTACTACCATCTTTAATAATCTTTGTTTCATGAGAGTTAACTACTTCATATAAAGGTTTTTCTCCATGTAAATACTCTTCATATTCTTTTTCTATATAGCTTAATCCTACTCTATCGTTTAGACTATATCCTTTTTCTAAATAATAATCTTTTAATTCAGCAGGGATTCCTTGTGTAGAAGTTGAGACAGTTCCTAAAATACTTTTAAATGTATCTCCATATGGATATACTCTTTCCCAATCAATTCTAGTATTAAACCCTTCTAATAAATCATTATGTTCGGATACATAAGCATATTCTTCATCAGTAGCCTCACTCTTAATAATCTTTTCTTCATAGGCGTATCCTCTATTCATTAAATAGAATAAATACGCAACTTTTAATTCTTCCTCTGAAAATTCTAAACTATCATCTGGTATTCTTTTTAATTTCAATTCATTTAATTCATTTGGGGTCATTTTTCTTTGTTTCACTTTTTCTTTTTCTTTTTTAGTAACAAGATCATCACATACTTCTTTATTAATAACATAATAGTATTCTCTTTTATTACGATCACTGATTCTATGATAGTCTACATCAATATAAGGTGCTATTTTATTGGCAACATCTACCATATCTAAATTACTAACCCCTTTTTTCTTTTGATAAGTAATGGTTTTTAAAGACTTATTATCAACAATAACTCGGTAATTTCGATCATATATTCTTCCTCTTGGACTACTAGAACCTGATACAGTTGTATAGGTCAATTTTGCTAATTCTTTTTGATATTGATCGGACTTTAATAACATTACATTAGTCAATCGAACTACTAGTAGTATAAAACATATCATAGTAATCACAAAAATAACACGAAAACGATTGTGAATAATTTTGTCATAATGGATCTTTTTTCTTTGCTTTTTCTTGATCATGTTAACTCTCTCCTACTAGTATTCTATTATAATCTATTCTTTTATTAAATCTATTAATTTCTCATTAAATTCTTTTTTTCGAATCATTTCTATTTCTTGTTTATATGGTGGATATAGTTTATTTACATATGGTGTTTCTAGTATTTTAGGGATATCCTCTAATTTTTCGTGATAGATAATTTTAATTAATGTATCAAACCCTATGGTTCCAAAACCAATATTCTCATGTCTATCTTTATGAGCAGATAATTCATTTTTTGAATCATTAATATGAACACAACCTATTTTAGATAAAGGAATGATAGATTCAAACGTATTTAAAAAATCATCAAATTGACTCATATCATAACCAGAATCATTTAAATGACATGTATCTAAACAGATTCCAAGTTTTTCTTTTTCAGTCACTTTATCCATAATTTCTTTTAATTCTTCTATTTTCGATCCTACTTCTGAACCTTTACCTGCCATCGTTTCTAATAGAATGGTTACTTTATTATCTGGTCCTACTGCTTCAAAAACTTGATTTAGCCCTTTCGCAATATTTTCGATTCCTCTTTCAATTCCTAACCCTACATGGCTTCCAGGATGAAGTACTAAATAAGAAATACCTAATTCATTCACTCTTTTCACTTCTTCTGTCAAAAAGTCTACAGAAAAGGTAAAGTTACCTTCATTACATAAATTAATAATATAAGGAGCATGAACAATGACTTTTTCAACATTGATTCCAGCTTCTTTCATTTTATCTTTTGCTTTTTTTACTAGTTCTTGATCAATAGGACTTCTTGTTGTATTTTGAGGGGCTCCCGTATAAAACATAAATGTATTAGAACCATAACTTGCTGCTTCTTCTACACTTCCTACTAATTGAGTCTTTTTATTAAAGCCAACATGGCTTCCGATCCATAACATATTATCACCAACTTCAGTATACCACCAAAAGAAAAAGATTTCTATGCGAAATCTTCTTTTATTCTATTCATTCCTCAATTATGATAATGTACATTCAACAGCGGTTACAGTAGTGGTTGAATCAACTTCTGTAGTTGGGCTTTGTGGAACAGGTTTCTTTGTAGCAGTTGCAGTAGTAGTAGCATAATCTAATTTTTCAGCACTTTGTAGTGTGTCAACAACAACTTTAGATCTTGTAATTTTACTTTCTTCTGTTAAAGCTGTTATACCATGATCTCCTTTATCTACTAAGACAATACCATATTTCGTTTCAAATCCAGACTCTCCTGATGTTTTTGCTTTTTTAGTCCAAGCTACATATCCTTTTACATCATTATTTCCCCAAGTTGATTTACCACCTGATTCCATTAAGTCTTTTGTTGCCTGAGCAGTTGAATCAATTTTATAGTAGTAAGTTCCTGCAAGTGTAGATGATACTGACATTGCATCAGCTCCACTACCACAAGTTAATTCATCAGCGATAACTGCATTTCTTAATGTGCTGATGTAAGTTTTTGCTAAATCTCCGAAAGTATCACGTCTTGAGTTTTCAATTGTACGAGATACTGCTGGGATCGCAACCATCATTAAGATACCCATAATAGTAATAACTGCAAGTAATTCAATTAATGTAAATCCTTTTTTGTTCATTTTTTTCTTTCACTCTCTCTTTCTTATTTTCTTATAAATTAATCTTAGCACTGTTTTTTTTTCTTTACAATCTTTTTTTACAAAAAATACATTATTTTACATTTATGGTCTTTTGATTGCATAATATGCTATATATCTACTACTACAAATATTTTCTCCTGTATTTGTCTTAGGTTTATAACTATTTATTTTCGTTAAACTTTCGTTTTGGTTTTTTGATAATTCAAATCTATTTGTAATGGGTTCCAAACTATCATTGCCTAAATTTGAAAGCGTCGAACTGTCAACAATGTTAAATCCAAACCATCCTTCCTCTGTTTCTTCTACTAATCTGACATAGTATTTATATTGGTTACCAGTTCTTGTGAATATTACAAAAGATTCATAAACATTGTATAATCCTCCATTAGGTCCTGTTTTAATATCATCATTATCATTTAGGTAATCTAGGGTTAGAACTACACATTCATTTGCCTTTGGTTTTGTAATTGTATTATCTTTTGCTATTTTCATTTTTGCTTTTTCTACCATGGCATTGGCATCTGCTTTTATCACATTTAATCGGTTATTACTTAAAATACCTGTAATATTGGGTACAGTTATCACCATTAATATTCCTAGTACAGTTAGCATTGCTAATAACTCTACTAATGTAAATCCTTTACAATTCTTCATATATCTTCCTACTTTCTAAAATCATTATAGCAAAAAAAAAGGTTATTGTAACCTTTTTTTTCTACGAATCAATACTATCATAATGATTAGTAATAGAAAAATACCCATTCCTATTAATATATTTTTACTATCATTATCTTTTACTTCTATTACTGTATCTTCATCACTAATTAAGAATAAAGAATTGGCATCATACTCACAATTATCATCTTCTGGGCAATTAATTTGACCCACAAAGTATAGTTTTTTTCCTTTTACACAGAACGATTCGTAATCGTAATAATCATTGATTATCTTTTTTACTTTACGAATCATATTTCCTTCTATGTCCATTTCTACTACTTCGAAGCTATTATCTGATTCATTACCATAAGCTAGATAATACTTTTCTATTTCTTGATTATTTTCTAAAGCATGAATCATGATTTTTTTCTCTTTATTAACAGGAACATCTCCTATTGTTTCCCAAGCTTCTTGATTTTGACTATTATAATTGATTACAAAAAAACTTTTTGATGATTTTTTTATCTTTACTTCTGGAGTAATTCCATAAAATAAGAATCCATCATTGGCTCTTTCTAAATAATAAGAATCATATTTATTTAGAGAGTCTAGTATCACAGCATTTTCATTTCCTTCTAAATCAAAGCGAAGTAGTTGAATAAATTTTTCTTTTTTTGTATTTTTAAGGATTCGAATGATAGCATATCCTATTTCTTTATGATTTTCTTGAATTGGAACTATATCTGTATATTCTATTTCATGTTCTTCTTTTTGGTCTTCTTTTTTCCACTGAAGATTTAATTCTGTATCATAATAAATAATTAATGCTTCTTTCTTTTGTAAATTTTCCTCTTGATAACCAATGGCAATATATCCTGTTGTTTTACCATCTGTATGGGTTGGAACCATTTTTTGAATTTGTTCTTGAGATTCTAGTGCAGAGTCTTTTTCCCATACCAGTTTTCCATCTAACCCTATTTTTAAGAATGTGGTGTTGGACGTTGAATCTGGTGTTTCTTCTACTTCTGCCGTGTCATCTACAATATCATAGGTTTTTTCTAAGACTAATAAATATCCATCTATTTTTCCTTCACTATCTACTGTATATTGTAAACCTTGTAATTTATCTTCTTTGTTTTTGCCGTAGGAATACGTCCAGGCAATTTCACCTGTTTTCTTATATTTGACTAACATAATTTGATAATCTTTATAAGTGGTTTCTTCTACTTCTTTTTCTTCTTTTAAAAAATGTCCGCCGGTTATAAAACCGTCTAATTTTCCATCTTTATTATAGCTATTCTTGATAAAAGTTAATGTTTCTTCTTGATATTTATTAATGGAATGAACCGTATCTTTGGCTGATACGTTATAACTTCCTATCAGTATGGTAAGAACTCCTACCAACAATATTTTCCATTTCTTCATGTTACACCTCAACATAAATATCTAAATCTATTATATGACAAAAAAAGACTAATTACTAGTCTTCAATCTCATTTTTAATCATTTCTATTTCTTTTTTTATGACATGTTTTTTATAACGATAATTTTTAGGTAATAATGTTAATAATATTTCTCTTGATTTTTTTTCTCGTTCATAATATTCATGAAACAATGGGCCTTTTTTGATTAAAAAGACTGGACCAAAGAAATAATCTTTCTTTGTGTACTTTTGTTTTCCATGTTTTAATATGATAATTTGATAGATAAATCGACTATCTCGTACAAATTCTTCATTTTCTATATAGAAACCGTTTTTACAACAGTATCTTTTTACTTCTTCTTGATAATTATTAGGACTTAAAATGAGAGTATCAATATTTTTTAATACTTTAGGAGAATCTTTTAAAATTCCAACTATATTTCTTCCACCCATACCAGAAATAATAATGGTATTGATCCCTTCTTGATAGGTTTTTAATCCTGCACCTAATCGTACTTCTATTTCATTTTCTAAACGTTCTCTTTTTATATTATTTTTGGCCTGCTCTAGAGGGCCTTCAGCAATGTCGGAGGCGATTACTTTAATATTCTTATTCTGTTTTACTAAGTAAATATCTAATAGAGCGTGATCACATCCTACATCTAAACAAAAGGAATTAGCTTCCACTAAATCCCCTATTTTCTTTAATCTTGCATTGATTTTCATTAATCTGTTAAAAAGTCCTTTAATTTACGAGAACGTGATGGATGTCTTAATTTACGAAGAGCTTTGGCTTCTATTTGACGAATTCTTTCACGAGTTACTCCAAAGATTTGCCCAACTTCTTCTAGTGTACGGCACTGTCCATCGTCTAGACCAAAACGTAATCTTAATACTTTTTCTTCTCTTTCTGTTAATGTTGCGAGAACTCCTTTTAATTCTTCTTTCAACATTTCAACCGTTGCATATTCTTCAGGACCCATAGTTCTTTCATCTTTAATGAAATCTCCTAAATGTGAA
>CACZOQ010000051.1 GCA_902782835.1 uncultured Erysipelotrichaceae bacterium
GCAACTTGCGGATATAATTCCATAACAACTGATCCATATTTTTCAATATACATTGCGACTACTGGATTTTCAGTATCATAATTTAAATCCACTTCATGACCTTCAACACTATAATCAATCCCTAATAATTCTTCTTTCACCTTTTTCTCCTCTTTCTGTGGTAGCATAACAGCAACAATCAATAATACTATGATTATAATTCCTATTATGATACCCATTATTTTTCCTTTCATAACATATTCCTTTCTAAAATATCACGAGCAGCTACTAATCCTGTAGCAGCAGCTGTAACAATATTTCCTGCTTTTCCTGCTCCATCTCCAATAAAATAAATATTATCATTTTCTAAACGGAAACGATTATCTGTTTCAATCTCATTAGAAAAAAATTTTATTTCTGGTCCATAAAGCAGAGTATCATCATTATTTACTCCTGGAATAATCTTATCCAACGTTTCCAATCCCTCTAAAATATTCGTAATAATTCGGTGTGGCATTACCAAAGCTAAATCTCCAGCTACACAATCTTTTAATGTAGGTTCAACAAAGCCTTTATGAATTCGATGCCATTCACTTCTTCTACCACTTCTTAAGTCCTTTAAAGATTGAATAATTGGTTTTCCATCTCCCAAAACATTTGCAATTCTAGCAATACTTTCACCATATAATCGAGTATTCGTAACAGGTTGTGTCAAATTCACTTTAGAAATAAAAGCAAAATTAGTATTATTACTTTTAATATCTTTTAAAGCATGACCATTGACACAAATATAACCATAATAGTTTTCCTTTGCTACAAAGCCTCCTGGATTAGTACAAAAAGTTCGTATTTCATCACCATATGTACTCGTCTTAATAAAAATGGTTGGATCATAAATAACATTAGTGATTTCTTCCATAATATCTTTACGAACTTCCACCCGAACACCAATTTCAATGGATTGAGATAAATACGAAATATGATATTTATCTGCTAATTCTTGAATCCATTTAGCTCCTGTTCTCCCTGGTGCAACGACTACATAATGAGCTTCCAATTTCTTTTCATTCTTCCCTTTTTGATAGGTAATCACATGTTTCTCTTCCGTCTCTGTTTTAACATCTAAAACATCTGACTTATCTAATAAGGTAACTCCTTTTTCATTTAAATAATCACAAATACCTTGAATATATTCTGGCAAATGATCACTACCTAAATGCTTTTGTTTAATAATCAATAATTTTGCTCCTGCTATCGCAACTTTTTTACGAATTTGAACAGCCTCATCCATATTAGATGGATATATTTCTGCATCCATATGAAATTTTGTAAAAATTTCTTCTGCTTCATCAATCAAATGATTAGCTTCTGACTCCAACATATACTTTGTTAAATCACTTTTCCCAAGTTTTGGAATAAAATTTAACTTCCCATCCGAAAAAGTTCCAGCTCCACCATATCCAGAAAGAATAGCACAAGGATTACAATTTTGACAAGGTACTCCTTTTTTATTCATAGGACATACCCTATTAGCAACCAAAGAACCGCGTTCTAATAACACAACTTTCAATTTTGGATTTTTGGTAATTAATTCATACGCAGTAAATAGTCCCGCTGGACCTGCTCCAATAATCGCAACATCATACTTCATTTCTATCACCATCATTATCATATCATAAAAAAAGAGGAAGAAGAAAGAACTTTACAAGGATTTTAGATTTTTATCACATTCCAAGAAAAAGATATGATAAAATAAAATGGGTGATAATATGACAAGAGAAGAATTGAATGAAGAAATACAAAACGAAATTTTCAAAGAAGAAAAAAAAGAAAGTAGAAAAAAAATAATTAAAACAATTCTAAAAGTAACCGGAATACTAATCATTTTATTAACCCTTTTCTATACATATACAACCTACATCTCTACAGTCAAAATACAAGTAAGAGAATATCGAATCAAAAATTCAAAAATACCAGATTCATTTAAAGGAACAAAAATCATTCAACTCAGTGATCTTCATTATGGAAGTACAATGGGAAAAGATGAAATAAAAAAAATAGTAAAATTAACCAATGATCGAAAGCCGGATATTATCGTATTCACAGGAGATTTAATTAATAAAGATTATGATTTAAAAATAAAAGAACAAGAGCAGTTAATTACTCAATTAAAAAGTATGAATGCAACATTAGGGAAATATGCAATTTTTGGTGATGAAGATAATGAAAAAATCGCAACAATCTATAATCAAAGTGACTTTACAATTCTTCGTAATGAATATGATCTAATTTATAAAGAAGACAATAATCCCATCTTGCTAGTAGGATTATCATCTGCCAAAAAAGATCAAAATATCGAAAAAGCTTACTCTTATTTTAAAGAAGGCAATCATAACATCAATATATATACCATTGCAATTCTTCATGAACCAGATACTGTTGATGATATTTTATCAATGTATCAAACAGATCTCTTTCTAGGAGGACATTCTCATAATGGTAATATTCGACTTCCTATAATTCACTATACTCCATTCAAAATAAACGGAGCAAAAAAATACGATCAAGATTATTATAAAATTGAACAATCAGAATTATATATTTCTAGTGGCCTAGGAACAAAAAAAGGAATTAGATTGTTTTGTAGACCATCTATTAATTTTTTCCGCATATCCAATCAATAACATCTCCAAAAGAGATGTTTTTTTCATGAAAACAATAATTGCGTTCCACATACTCTTATGATAAAATTATCATTAAAGAAAGAGAGGAGATTTTTATATGGCAAATGATAAATTTGTTGAGAAAATAACATCACGAGAAGATGATTTTGCAAAATGGTATACAGATGTTGTAAAAGAAGCAAAACTATGCGACTATTCAAGTGTTAAAGGATGTCTTAATTATTTGCCGAATGGTTACGCTATCTGGGAAAACATTCAAAAAAACTTAGACCAAAGATTTAAAGAAACAGGAGTAAGAAATGTACAACTTCCCATGGTAATACCGGAAAGTCTTCTTCAAAAAGAAAAAGATCATATAGAAGGATTTGCACCCGAAGTTGCTTGGGTAACAGAAGGCGGTGGAGAAAAATTAGAAGAAAAATGTTGTATCCGCCCTACTTCTGAAACTCTATTCTGTGACGTATGGAAAAATGAAGTAAAATCCTATAGAGACTTACCATTAGTATGGAATCAGTGGTGTTCTGTATTTCGTTGGGAAAAAACTACCCGTCCATTTTTAAGAAGCCGTGAATTTCTATGGCAAGAAGGACATACAATACATGCTACTCATGAAGAAGCCGAAAAAAGAACAATCAATATGTGGAATATATATAAAGACTTTTTTGAACAAGAATTAGCAATCCCTGTAGTAACAGGAAGAAAAACAGAAAGTGAAAAATTTGCTGGAGCTGAAGCTACCTATACAGTAGAAGCCATGATGCATGATGGAAAAAGTCTTCAATCTGCAACATCCCACTTTTTTGGTTCAGGCTTCCCAGACGCATTTGATATTAAATATCTAGATAAAAATAATAAATTACATAGTTGTTATGAAACAAGTTGGGGGTTATCAACCAGAACAATTGGTGCTATTATTATGGTTCATGGAGATGATTCTGGACTTGTCCTTCCACCAAGAATTGCACCAATTCAAGCAAGGATTATTCCAATTGCTCAACATAAAGAAGGAGTCCTAGAAAAAGCTCAAGAATTACTACAAAAGTTAAAAGATATAAACATAAGATGTGATTTAGATGATACAGATAAAACTCCTGGATTTAAATATTCTGAACAAGAAATGCTTGGAATACCAATCAGAATAGAAATTGGTCCAAGAGATATCGAACAAAATGAAATCATTGTAGTAAGAAGAACTGATCGGCAAAAAATAACAGTCAAGATAGATGAATTGGAAACAAGAATAAAAGAAATCTTAGAGAGTATTCAAAATGACATGTATCAAAACGCTAAAAGTTTCTTAGACCATCATATTTTCGAGGCAACAACAATGGAAGAATTTAAAACAATAGTAGAAAAAGAAATTGGGTTTGTAAAAGCTGCATGGTGTGGAAATAGCGAATGTGAAGATCAAGTAAAAGCAGATACAAATGGATTTGGTTCACGTTGCATTGATGAATCAAAACTATTAAGTGATAAATGTATCTGTTGTGGAAAAGAAGCAAAACACAATGTAATTTGGGGAAAATCTTATTAAAAGGATTTTCTTTTTTTTGCAAAAAAAAGAATTACTAAGTAATTCTAACTGTCAATTCTTCTTTTCTCATGTATTTTGGCAATTGTATGTTCAACAGCAATCATTGGTACATCCCCTAACGCTTCAATGAATGAGAATAATTGATCCATTTTATCATCAATCTCAATCGTCTTAGGTAATTTCACTGTACTCATAACAAATTCATAATCTAAAGAATCTTCTTCAGGTTCCTCTAAACGAACGCAGTAATAATTCTTTTCTCCCTCATAGTCAACACCAATAAGATATCCAATACCATTATGTTGAATAGCATAATACTCACCACAATCAACCTTTGTAGGTAAACGATAATTGGCATCACTATATTCTTGAATACAATCAAACAAAATACCTAAATTTTCAATTTTCTCTCTTTCCTCTTGTGATATTCTCTTAGATTCACTTGAAAATGTCGTTGTTGAAAAAGACCCATTTCGCTCAGTAAAATCTTCAAGAAAACGAATATAATTTGTAGAAGACCTTAACTCTTCTCTAAAAAAACGTCTTTTTCTTTTATTATCCTCATAACTATCTCTAAAATTATTACTCATATAATCAAACTCCCTTTTGTTGATTGCTTTTTGTTTTTTGTAAAGCATAAGATTTTAGCATCTTATGATTATCACTTAAAGAATAAGGTAACTGAGAAACTCTAAGTTGCAATTCTTCGCATTGAAAATAATCCCAATATTCCATAGATAATCTTTCATAATAATACCCTTCTGGAGTTGCAATTCCTACAAGAAATTGTTCACCATTTGGATCATCATTCGCAATAGCTTTTGACTTAAAAGAAAACCCATTAGTATGATTACACAAAGCTGCTAATAAAAGAATATTTTTTTCTTTTGTTAAATTTTTAGTATTCTCTTCCTCTATAGGAAATGGAAAGAATTGCTTGGATTCTTCCAACGCTTTTAATTGCTCTGAAAAATGTCCTTTAGGATAACCAAGAATATTAGCTCTTTTTAAAGAATAAAGCTTGTTTAAATCATCTTTACTAAATTCACACAAGAATAGTTCTACTGTTTCTGGACTGATTAATATTTCATGAAAAGTTATTAATTTTCTCACTAAATATTTATCTTCTTCAGATAATGAAAAACAATCCTGATATTTGATAAAAATAAAATCAGAATCACTATCATGACCAGGGAAAAAAAGTTCTTCGTCTTCCGTAAAAGACATTGTCTCATTCTTACCAATATCATGAAATAATGCTGCTAAACGAAGAGGTAAATCTGCTTTTACTCCATCAACAACTACCAATGTATGTTCAAACACGTCAAAATCAGATAATTCAGAATCAGTAGCTAATCCATAAATACCATCAAATTCTGGAATCAATCGTGCAATTTCTTCTTTTCTTTCTCGTAAAACAGAAGAAGGTTTATCTAATAATAAAATCTCTTCAAGTTCTTGAAAACTCATATAGGAACCTCCCTTACAGGTTAATAGTATATCATTAAACTATTTTTATGTAAAATAAAATTATCGTTTTTCTTTTAAAACTGTCTTTTCAATCGAAGCGATATCCAATCCATATTTCTTTTCAATTTGTGAACAACTGCCTTGTTTAATAAACTCATCAGGATAAGCATAATACTGAATGGAAACATCCGTAAGTGAATAATCAGCAAGTAATTCTTTTATAGAAGAAGATAAACCTCCTAAAATAACACCATCCTCCATTACAATAACATGCTTTGTTTTTTGAATACTCTTAAGAATCATTTTAGAATCTAATGGTTTTAAAAAACGTACATTAATTACATCACAAGAGATTCCTTTTTCTTGTAATGAAAGAGCTAATTGATATCCTTTTAATACAGAATTACCAATTCCAATAATAGAATAGTCTTCCCCTGACATTAAAAGCTCTGCCTTCCCTAGTTTGATAGGAGCAAGAGAAGAACAACCAACTAATTCTCCACCTCGAGGATATCGAATAACCACAGGCTTCTTAAAAGAAATAGCAAATTCCAGCATACGTTCCAATTCAGCAAAGTTTTTAGGAGCCATTATTGTTAAATTGGGAACAATTTTAAAAAAAGCTAAATCAAAAAGTCCCTGATGTGTTTCTCCGTCATTTCCAACAATACCTGCACGATCAACACAAAGGATAACTGGCAAGTTTTGCATACAAATATCATGAATGACTTGATCATATGCTCTTTGATAAAAAGAGGAATAAATAGACACAACAGGAATCATCCCTTCTTTAGCTAATCCAGCAGCAAAAGTTAGTGCATGTTCCTCAGCAATTCCAACATCAAAGAAACGATTAGGATATTTTTTTGAAAAGTCCTTTAAGCCAACACCATCTCTCATAGCCGCAGTAATGGCAACAATCTTTCGATTTTTAGAAGCCAATTTTACTAAACAATCCCCAAAAACATGAGAATAACTCTTGCTATGTGTCAATACTTCACCAGTACCTTTTTCAAAGGCGCCAATTCCATGAAATTTAGAAGGATTCTCTTCCGCAAAGGTATATCCTTTTCCCTTTTTAGTTAGTACATGAATTAAAACTGGTTCTTCAAAATCTTGCGCCTTTTTGAATAAGGTTTCCATATCTTCTATATTATGACCATCAACAGGTCCCAAATATTTAATTCCAATTTCTTCAAAATACATACCCGGAATAAAAACTTGTTTAACCGCATTCTTACTTTTACGAACAACTTGTGTAATAACTTTTCCGACTGCTGGAATACTAGAAATAATTTCCTTTCCTCTTTGATTCGTATGGCGATAATTTTTTTTACTACGAAGTTTCGTAAGAAGTGTATTCATACCACTAATATTCTTAGAAATACTCATTTCATTATCATTCAGAATAATAATCATTTTTGTTTGAGTACATCCTACATGATTCAAAGCTTCTAAAGCCATTCCACCTGTAAGAGCTCCATCTCCAATAACAGAAATAACATGGTAATCTTTTTTCTGCAAATCCCTAGCTTTAGCAATTCCCATAGCTGCCGAAATAGAAGTAGAACTATGACCTGTATTAAAACAATCTGTAAAAGATTCTGTTGTTTTCGGGAAACCACTAATACCATTCAATTGTCGAATTGTTTTTAGAGAATCTTTTCTACCATTTAATATTTTATGAACATAACATTGATGACCAACATCCCAAATAATCTTATCTTTGGTCATATCAAAGACACTTTCTAACGCAATGGTTAACTCAACCACTCCTAAATTAGATGCTAAATGTCCACCATTCTTGGAAACGATGTCAATAATAGTATCTCTTATTTCTTGTGCTAAGATACTTTTTTCTTTATAATCCAATTGATGAACATCATTCGTTTTATTTATCTTTTCCATTATCATTATATCACCTTGTTTTTTCTATTATATATTTTTCCAATTCTTGAGTCATCGATCTTGGCCCACGTATAGCTTTAACACCATATTGTTGTAAAATTGAAAAAGGAAATAAATCTTTAGAATAAGTTTCCAACTTTTCAATCTCCATTACTGAATGAATTTTTACATTGGAATTCAAAGATTCATAAGGAATATTATTCTTCTTTACCAAACATTTATAAAGAATAGCAGATACTGGTTTTCCAACATAAATATATACAATTTCTCCTACCTGGATATTAGAGCTTTGCTTCCAACGAATGATGTTATTACTTTGAAATGCTTTTTCAATATCATAATAATGTGGATTAGCAGGGACTAACCAAGATCCACCTTTATGTCGCACTGTATAAGAATAACTTTCTTCAATCAAAGAAAAAATATCATCATCGCTTAATGTATCATCTAAAAAAACACTAAGCCAATATTTTTTATTCATATGATAAGCAGGATAATATCCATCTTCTTTTAATAGTTGTTGGATATGATTAGGATCTAATTTTAAATTTATAACATCAATCATCTGATCATCTAAACCAAACTTTTGAGCATTAATATTCATAATTAAGCCATACCATTTCATATTATTCTTATTTTTAAAAACACCAAAATCAGGAGTAGATTCCCATTCAAAAAAAGGAGCATCACCAAATCGATTCAATATCATTTGACTAATACGATTAGCTTGAGAACCGACAAAATATTGGACATTAAAACAATGAGCACGAATATCAATCAGTAAATCTATAAATTGCTTTCGAATTCTACCGGCAAATTCACCTGTTGTATTCTCAATACGAAAACTAGTATATTCTTCATTCATATCTAAATCATAGACAAATCCTTTTACTTCATTACAAGATATAACAACTTTAATTTCAAAAGAGTTAGATTCAATCTTTTTAAAATAGACGTAATCATCATGATCAACCACAAATCCGTAATCAAGTAGTTGATCATAGTTTGGTAAACTTTTCCTAAAAATTTCTTTTTCAATCAAAGCTATCACCTCAATATAACACCATATATAATAACATAAAATATAAGGAGAAGAAAGCACAAAAAAAGTAACACAATGTTACTAATAATCAAAATGGTTGGGAAGACGGGATTTGAACCCGCAACCCCTAGGTCCCAAACCTAGTGCTCTACCAAGTTGAGCCACTTCCCAATAAAAA
>CACZOQ010000052.1 GCA_902782835.1 uncultured Erysipelotrichaceae bacterium
CAAAGTAGATATATGTGTTTTTAAGATTTCCATTAGGTGTTTCTTCTGCCAATGCATCAAAATCAAAAGCAGAATCTATGTGGGGCTCGTATGTGTATGTTATTTCCTCTGACTTATTGTCATCATCGCTATCGTCTTCATTTTTATCAGCAGTTACTGTTTTATCTTCCAAGATAATATCGTTTTTCTCGATTGTGACTGCTTCAAAAGAATCGGAATTATTACCAATACCAAAATAATAAGCACCGGATTCAACAATGAAGGTTGTCATGGCACCGAGACGAAGAGCGGTTGTGTCAGTATCGGAAGAATTATTGGTTAATACATAGTAGGCGCTGTGAATATCTGTTCCAAGCATTTTAATGGAAAAGATACCGCCGACGAAGAGCACTACAGATAATAAAAATGCGGGAATATGTAAAAGAAGAGGATAGCCCTTCAATCTAAATTTCTTAATAGAGGTTACAACAACCAATACGATACTAGCAATCAAAGGTAACAAGAATAAAATAATTAAGAAAATAGAAGAGATGATTACACCCTTCATTGCCCATGAAAAGTTTCCGACCGCTGTATTGCCCATGCCGAGCATAGATACGGAAAAGAGCGATCCGAAGATTCTGAAATATACCAACTGAATGCAGTAATAGATATTAATAATGAATAAAAGTATGGGAAGTGTTATTTTGTTACCCAGGTTTTTAAAGAATCCTGCGAATGCGGTAAAAAACATGGCTTCGGCAGGAACGAATGCTAAAAATGTAAGATTCATCTTGGATATCTTACCGGACATCTGGAATCTGATAAAAAGCTCCGAGAGAGTGATGATAACAAAGAATATAAAAAAATAAATGGCAAGAGTTCTTAATCCTAACAGATACTTCTTGCCGTTCTCTTTAGTAAATATTTTCTTTTTTAATGACTTTTTTTCGTTTTCGTTTGATTGGTTTTCATCCAATTTTTTATTTAAAGTTTTCATTTTTTATAATACAATATATGTGGTCTTACTTCTTATATTTAATACATACGTCTCTTTTTTAAGACAATTTAGAATACAATAAAACATTTATTTAGTCAATTATAGAATTTAAGATTTCACAGAAAATATAAAATTTCGCGATATTAGGGATATGAAAAAGAACAAAAAGAGGGATTCAAATATGAATATTGTACTCGATGCTGAAAAACTTAATGATAAGGAAACAGCGCATGATTATCTTGCCGAGGTTTTATCGCTTCCTGATTATTATGGAAAGAACCTTGATGCTTTATATGACTGTGTCAGTGAGATGAATATAGAAATGATAAGTATTGTTAACTCGAATAAAGGCGAGTTTTATTATTTCAAGATTTTGGAAGTTTTTGAGGATTGCGGTATTAATATTGAATATCAATAGGATAATAATATTATTGAAAAACAATATAATCAATAAGTTATTTGCTACGGACATCTAAAAACAGGGATTTTAGGTGTCCTTTTTATTGGACATATAACAATGTTACAATCATCTCGTAAAAGAAATACGGGAGGATTGGATATGAAAAAATTTAAAATCTTTGGTTCATTATTAACATTGGTTATCGTAGGTATCATTCTCTTTACTTCTATATCAGCTCATGCTGACAATGTCAGAAACAAAAGATATCGCGAAGCACTCGACAAGTCAGAAGACACATATGAGAGAGAATTAAGAAATGATCTTACAGATATGGGATTCAAAAATGTAGGTATCAATATAACCAAGTCTTTTGATGAGAATAAAAACATTACATATAAGGTAGTTATCCATCATCATTCTTTTGAATATGCATCCCAGGACAGGATAGAGGAGATTAAAGACCTTATGTACGATAAGGCTTTTGCATACCTGGATGGCAATATTAACGCCGAAATATCATATTAATTGATAAAAATATAACTTTAGTGACAATTCTGATTACTTCGTGCTATAATGATTTCGTTTTGATATACATTTAGGAGGAGTTTTATATGTATTCTTTGGATGAAGTTAAAAATGTTGATCCTGAAATCGCACAGGCGATTGTGGATGAAGAGAACCGTCAGAACAGTCATATAGAGTTGATTGCATCCGAAAACTGGGTATCCAAGGCTGTTATGGCAGCTATGGGAAGCGTTCTTACCAATAAGTATGCTGAAGGTTATCCCGGAAAGAGATATTATGGTGGATGTGATTGTGTTGACGTAGTTGAGACACTTGCTATCGAGAGAGCTAAGAAGCTTTTTAACTGTGACTATGCTAACGTTCAGCCTCATTCAGGCGCTCAGGCTAATATGGCAGTTCAGTTTGCTATCCTTGAGCCCGGTGATACCATTATGGGTATGAACCTTGATCACGGCGGACATCTTACACATGGTTCACCCGTTAACATGTCAGGTAAGTACTTCAAGGTAGTTCCTTACGGTGTTAATGATGACGGATTCATTGATTACGATAAACTTCGTTCTCTTGCACTTGAATGCAAGCCTAAGATGATTATCGCAGGCGCATCAGCATATGCAAGAACTATAGATTTTAAGAAATTCAGAGAAGTATGTGATGAAGTTGGTGCAGTTCTCATGGTAGATATCGCACACATTG
>CACZOQ010000053.1 GCA_902782835.1 uncultured Erysipelotrichaceae bacterium
ATGATTTAATCCAATTGAAAGCATCCAAGATGCTGTCAACGATGTCCAACTGCTGTTCATTCTCTATTTCTTTTATAATTTGATGTAATTCATGTTCTTTTTGTGTTGAATAATCTCTAACCATTAGTGATTCTCCTTATATAAGATTTCCAGAATAATTAAAGAATAAGGATAAATCCTTTTAAATTTCCTATTCTAAAAATAACTTTACAGACTCTTTTCATTCAAAACTTTTCTTAATTCATCTCGATAAGCCAATTCCTCAAAGTCCTGAAAAACAATAAAAAAAAGAACATCTATATCTTCTGCATCAAACAGGTATACTTCATTACTATTTATTATTCCTGTTGGATACAAGCATCCTGCATAATCAAAAATACGTCCACTTTCTTGATCTTTTTGAGACCGTCCGATAATCATCATCCTCTGATCAGCTTGATTAAGTAAAACAACTGAACCAATTGGCAATAAATCCATTTTTAAACCCTTCCTTCCTTTACAGACTTAAGAATTCCCCGTTAATATATTGTACGCTAAATCGGAAGTAAACCCTCCACTTTTAAACTGACTTAAATAGGACCGGCTCTGCTCACTATATTTCTTTTGTTGTATCTTAAACCGTCCTACATCCTGCTTCCATGCTTTTGGAAATTTTGAAAAGTCAATTTCTTGTTTGATATTAAAACCAATTCCACTTGTAAAACCAAGATTTGAACCCAATTTTCCTTTTTTCCATCCAACTGAAGCATCTGCTCCTACACCTGTATTACCAGTAAAATGTACAGAAAAAAGATCATAAACCGGATCCTTAACCTTTACAGAAGCAGATACAGGATAATAATGCGCATTAGCTCCTGCATAAAAATCTCCTCGTTCTACCTGAGTGGATCCACTTAATTTCAAACTGGCTGAGTTCCATTTTATATCTGCATCATATTGAGAATTTGAGTGCTTATATCCACCTTGTACATAATCAATCCCTGCATCTAAAACACCATCAGCTTCAGAATGATATACTTCAAGTTTATTCTTTGTTATACTTATTTTTTGACCATCTTCTGATTCTGTGCTGCTAATGCTGCCTTTTGATATAAAATACTTTTTTGACTTATCCAAAGCTTGTTCTGTCTTAAATATCTTTTTATGATAATAATCCAATAAATTTCCACCAACAGACCCTTTAACTGGATAATCTCCATTTTTTGTATAAGAGTAATTAAGTGTTAATTTAGATTTTTTATCTACAGAATACCCTTTTGTCTTGTCACTTATAGTATTTAAATACCCTCCTAGTCCTTTAGTGATATTTCCAAAACGATTCGTACTAATTCCTTGTTTATTCATCATCTTGATGCCATGGTTAATAATATAAGCATTTGTACCGGCATTAATAATTGCCATTGCAGCAATCGGTCCACCTATAACTAATATTTTTATCAAACCCCATTTATTTTTTTCAGAAGTTGAAAAATCTCCTTTAAAAAAACTATCAATCAACCTACATCCTGATTCAACAGTATCAATTGTTTCATTTCCAACTTTGGCTACTACTTCTTGTATGGAATTAATCTTGTTGTACTTTGCATCCTTTATTATGGCTTGAGATGCTTTTGAGGCTGCTTCAATATCTGATTTAATTTGTTTTGCGATATTTGAAATATTTGAACCTATTAATTCCATGGATGACACTGGATTAATTATATCTGTAAATTGGTTAAAGCCATTAGTTAACGCCATTAATTCCTGTGAATACAAACGAAGATTATTCGCATACTTTTCATCTTTCGCACGTTCTGATTGGAAGATATATCTCAATGTATCCGACTTCATATTAGCACGATCCAAAATTTCCCTATGATAATGGGTCATATTGTTTTCATAATCACCTAGACTGAAAAAGAACAGCAAAGGTTTCAACCAGTTGAGAGCATCTAAAATTGTATCAACAATTATGTTTTGATTTTCATCTTTTATCTCATTAATAATATTTTGTAATTCTTGTTCTTTTTGTGTAGAATAATCTCTAACCATAAACGATACTCCTTACGGCCACCAATACCTCATATAATTAGCTGCTTCCTCTCTGTCTTTCTCTTGTATGGATACATTTCTGCTTTGGAGAAACTCCACTGTTTTCGTAATCAGTGTCTGCAATGCTGCATTTGTTTCATTAACTTTTTGGGCAATTTGTTTTACCGCCTCCCAGGAATCACCCGAAGTTTCACCGCTTTCTTCTAAAGTGAAGTTGGTGTTTATCTGCCCTGCAAGATTCTGCATTATTGCAGCAATTGTAGCCACACTCTGATGATCTATTTCATAATTGCCTTTTGCCATACTTTTACCTCATTTAATTATACAAATCTTGGTCCAACCGATCAGCATCCTGTACTAATCTTTTACTCAGCAAACTGACATCTGCCCCTACCTCGGTAAGTTTATTATTAAATATACTTTTAATCTCATTATGAAACTTCAGTAATGCCTTGTTGGTATCACCTTCAATAAACCCTCTCCCACAAACCTCTTCAAGCATTTTTAAATATCGAACCAATATCGTCTGGCTTTTCTCAAGTTCGTCTGAAATCTTTTTTCCTGCATTAATCATTTCATCATCTACAAGCTTAAAGTTGCTGCTCATTGATTCTCACCTCTCAATTAAATTTTAAATATATCCAATAGTGATTCTCGTTTAATCACGCCTTCTTTTTAGCAGCTTCTTTTGCCTTTTTTTTC
>CACZOQ010000054.1 GCA_902782835.1 uncultured Erysipelotrichaceae bacterium
AAAAGGGAACATTCAGTTTTCTCGAATTGAATGTCTACCCAATAAATTGTCTTAAGGCACTTATTCTAGCGAATGAGTGCCATTTTTTTATTACTACTATCATAATGATAAAGAGAAATAAAATGATAGTAATGTATCGAAGAACTTTGATTACAAAGTTTCTTTTCTTCATCATTATCAAACCTCCTCTATATAAGAGATTTGGTAGACACTCAACAACTGTTATTCCCTATGAAAATATACTAAATATTTTAATATAATACAATTAATTTGACTATATTTTGACAATTTAGAAACACACTTGCATAATGACATAATCATTATGTTAGAATAATCTATAATCTACAAAATGTAGATAAAATCCTCCATCTAATCATGATATAATTGGATGGAGGAGTTGATATTATGAATATTGGTAAAAGATTAAGTAGTTTAAGAAAAAAGAAAAACATAACTCAACTAGAATTGGCAAATAAATTATTTGTAACTGATAAAACAATATCGAGTTGGGAATCAGATAGAACTGAACCTAGTTTAGAAATGTTAGTCAAGCTTTCAGAAATATTAGATTGTAGTATGGGATATTTAATATATGGTGATAATCCTAAAAATGATATAGAAACAGAAATAAAAATAAAGATTACTAAATTAGAATATGAAAAATTGATTAATTTTATGAAAAATAATGCAAAATTTCTAAAGGAAAATAAGCAACTTGATACTTATTATCAACCGTCGTATAGAAAATTCTTAAATGATAAAGAGATAAATGAATGGTTAAGAATTGGTGAACGTGGAAATAAAATAATTTTAAATTATAAAAATTGGCATGATAATATGTATTGTGATGAGTATGAAGTAGAAATCGATAATAGTGAAAATTTAGATAAAATATTTAGTATTTTAGGTTTAGAAAAAATAGCAGTTGTAAATAAAGAAAGAAAAACATATATGTATTTAAATAAATACGAAATTGCATTAGATTTTGTTAAAGACTTGGGGTATTTTATAGAAATTGAAGTTAAAGATTATACCAAAGAATTAATTGATGAATATAATGATTTATTAAAACTAACAAAAGATTTTAATTTAAATTTAGATAATATTGATAAAAGAGGCTATCCTTATCACATAATTTATAAAAGTAATTGATAGAAAAGTTGTTGTACTTCTTTCTTTAGGACACCAGTGACGAATCTGTTTGAACTATTCGAACTTTAAGTATAAATATCAACTCAAATTGGGTTGATTTTTTGTTTTATAAAAATCCCAACTGGTAATTTTGATGCTTGTGACAAAATACTTAGAGGGTTAATTATTTTGTCATTAACAAAAGATAAAATATTGGCATATTCATGGTATAATTATAAGTAATAGAGGTGATAAAGTGCAATTATTACAAACTGGAAATGATTTAGATTATAAAACATTTGAGCTATGCAATGACGATGGTGATACAGTTGCTAGTTTTGATGCAGAAATCAATGAAGAAACTGCCCTTATTAGTTATGAAACAAAACAACAATTTAGAAATATGGGATTTGCAAGTTTAGGATTAAACCTGTTAAAAAATGTTTTATTTAGTGATTTTAACATTTTATTTTTGGAATTAATAAATTTATCAGGTGATTATAGTAGAAAAGTTGCTGAAAATGCTGGTTTCTTTTCTCCAAGTCATAGTATTGATTATTATATTTCATTAAATCCTGATGCTGAAATAATTATAGAAGAATTATTTGAACAGTTAGATTCATCATCTACTGAGTATAGAAAAAAACAAAATGTATATAATAAAGTAAAACGTTTAAGAGCTTGCGAAAATCGTTCAAAAGAAGAGTTGAAAAGAAAATTAAAACAATTATTACAAGAACAAGCAATAGTTTTAGAATCAGGATACTATAAAAAGCATATTGAAGATGAAATTAATCATTTACATAATATACTAGGCAAGTCACAAGATAATATAAATAAAAAGAGATAATTGAAAAATTGTAGATATCTACGACACTCGCACCAGATTGATTGGAAACTTGGACAATTCTGAGATGCAATAAACGAACTAACTAGTAATGGTTAGTTTTTTGTGCTTTAGAAAGAATAAGTGATAAAT
>CACZOQ010000055.1 GCA_902782835.1 uncultured Erysipelotrichaceae bacterium
CCACAATTAAAGATTACTTTCTCTACTTTAAAATTATTAACTAAATTAATTGCTTCTCCCATGTGGTCATAGTCTCCATGTGTCAAGATTAGTGTATGAATAGAATGAATTCCTTTTGATTTTAGTAGAGGTTGTAGACTATTAAAAAAAAGATAATGATCTGTCTTATTATTTTTATTACCACCAGTATCTATCATCAATGTCTTTCCCTTTAATTGTATGATACTACTATCTCCTTGTCCTACATCTATTACTTCAATACTAGTTTCCCTCTGAATATATGGAAGTAGTATATGAATGATTAATAAAAACATCATTATTAGAATAAATTTTTTCTTTTTCTTTTGGATGTATAAGTAGAATAAGACATAATAGATTATATAAACTATCCAATGTATTCTTGGAAAGATGATTTTTCCTGTAGAGATATTTGATAATAATAGAGATATCTTCTCTAAAAATAGAATTAGAAAATGATAAATGGGAAGCAGAGGTTTTATTAGAAACGTTAATAAACTAAGAGGGAAAATAAGGAGACTAATCATTGGAACAAAGAATAGATTATATAGGATACTAAATACATTTATTTGATAAAAATAATAGATTGTGATAGGAAGACTACTAAACAATGATAAGTAAGATATTTTCCATAATGATTGAAAGTAAGAAGAAGACAATTCTTTTGATTGAATAATTAAATAATAACTAATTGTATAGGAGTATAGAAAACTAATATCTGATACATAATATGGATTTAGCAGTAATGTTATAGAAAGAACTAATATAAATAAGTTTTTTGGTTTTATATAGAAATAATAAATTCTATTCATTGAAAAGACTATGTAAAAAAATACTCCTCTTATCATAGAAGGATAAAAACCTACTACTCCTAAATATAGTAATAGAATTAGAGTGGTTACTTGAAATATGGTTTCTTCTCTTTTTAATCTTTTTAATAAACGATTAATGATACTTGCTAAAAGAGAAATATGCATACCACTAATAGCAAATAAGTGACTGATTCCATTTTCTTGGTAACTTCTTTTTATTGTTGAAGATAAATAACTTTTATCTCCTAGTATGAATGTTGTTAAATAAGGATCTTGATTTAAATGTTTTTCTAAGATTTGTTTCAATGTATAATATAAATTATGATTTTTATGGATGATTTTTATCGAATGAATTTGAATTTTATAAAAACAATTTTGTCGAGCATAATAAGATTTTTGGTTCCATAGATTGGGAATGGTATTAGAATTAATTTTTTGAAAAGTACCTGTTCCTTCTATGATATCACCTATTTTTATATTAGGAGGAAGTGTCTTTCTTATATAATAAGTTCCTATAACTAATTCTTTATTCTTTATATGAAGAACGATTTTTTCTGGATTCTTATATTTTTTGATAACCTTTCCTTTAAACGTATGACTTGACTCCGTATAGATAGTATTTTTTGGACTAGATAGTCTTATACAAGATAGAATTAATACTATTAAAAGAAGCCCATAATAGAGAAAATCATAGAGTAATATCTTCCTGAATATTAGCAAATGTACTCTCTCCAATTCCAGATACTTTTTTTAAATCTGTTAAACTTTGAAATGGACCATTTTTTTCACGATATTCAATAATATCTTTGGCCTTATTTTCTCCTATTCCAGGTAATGTCATTAACTCTTCTAAGTTGGCATTATTAATCGAAATTTTTGAACTTGTATTCGTTGTGTTTAGACAAGCATCATTTTGTAGGGCATTTTCTTCTTTTTGGATACATTTTTCATTGACCTGAATTTCTAATTCTTTTGTTTTTTTGAAATCCCCTACTTCTTCTCTACTATAAATAATTATGACCATCTCATCTTTTATTTTTTTACTTAAATTAATCACAGACGTATCTGCATTTTCTGTTAATCCTCCCGCTAATTCTATTACATCCATTACTCTTTTTTCTTTTTCTACAGAATAAATTCCTGGGTGTATTATTTCACCTTTAATATCTACTTTATAAAGTTCTGTTTCTATTGTCTCTTCTTTTTTTTCTAATGTTTTTTTCGACTCTATTACAATTTCTTTTTTTATTTTTTTAGGAGTATTCATTTGACGGTATATGAGAAAAGAACTGAGCCCTATTATTATGATTGTTATAATAACTCCTATGATTATTTGTTTTCTATAACGATATTGAATGGTAATAGTATCACCTCCTGTATTATTATTCATAAAAAAAGAAAAGTTATCCAACTTTTCTTTAAACTCTTTTTTCTTTAAAGATTGGGTTCGCTTTCGTCAGTACTTTAGGAGAATTAGAAATAGTTGACCCTTCTCCTGCAATACCGGTAGGAACTTTACTCATTAATTCTTTCTCTACTGCCAAAATATCATCACTTTCAATAATTGCTGCACCAGATTGAGAGGTCCCTCCACCACCCATTTCTTGCATTATTTTTCTTATATCTACTTTTTTTCCACCACGTCCTGATATATGAATTTTATCTTCATCAATAAAACCTAATACAAATGCAGCATCAATACCAGTAAATTTTTTCATTTGATTTGATGCCTTAGCAAGATCTTCTTTTCTATATATTCTTTTTGGGTCGTCTCTTTTTAAGGTAAATGAAACTTGAATGGGATTTATTAAATATTTTCCATATTTTTTCCAAACTGTACCTCTTGTAATTAAATCACTAACACGACAATAGCACTCAAATTCTTCTGCCTTTAATTCATTTACATAATCAATATTGGCACCTCTATCTATCAATTGTTGAGCAACTTTATGCGTTTTTGAAGTCGTATTTTGTTCATATTGCAATGTATCTAAAGTAACTCCTGCTAAAAGATAACTTACTACATCCTTATTGTTTTTTATTTTAAATGCTAGTAATAATTCCGTTACAATTTCAGAAGCAGATGAATAGGACGAATTAATTAATTTATATTTTGTTTGGATAGATTTTTCATCTTCTTCATGATGATCAATTATAATGATTCTTTGAAATTGATCTAATTCTTCTTCTATCGATACCATATATTTTTTATTTGTGTCAGTAACTATTAATAATGATTTCTCATTCCACAAATTAGCCATTTCTTCTTTTCTAATAAATGTAAAAGAATCATGGCTCTCATCTATAATTCTTTTAACACCAGCTTGTATCTTGGCATCATCATCATCTACAATGATATATGATTTTTTATTAAATTGTTTCATTAAATATGAAATTCCGATACAGGCTCCTATGGAATCAAAATCAGGAGTAACATGGCCTGTAATAAAAACATTGGAACTGTTTTTCACTTCTTTTTCTATGATCTTTTTTAATCTTTTAATTTCGTCTGAAGTCATACTCTCTTCCCCATTTATCAATGAGCATTATATTACCATAAAACTTAAAAAAAAACAATCTATGTTGCTTTTTTTTTGGTATCAGAATGATATTTTTTTTAATTCTTTTTCTACTAATTCGTTTAATTCATTTATTATTTCGTCTGTTATATATTTACATGAATTATTTTTGATTGTATCATTTAAAAGAATTTGGTGTTCTTTCCACTTGGATAGTTCATCTTTTGTAATTCCTTGTATATCATAAGATTTAGTACTCTCTAATAAAATCTTACTCCATGATGGATTTTCACTACGATAATTTAACATATCCTGGCGCATAACTTGATGAGATTCTTCTCTACTATAGCCATCTTTTTCGATGGACTCTCTTACCTTTAAATACATAAAGTCATCATAAATAATATCTGTCAGTATGTGAATATAATATCCTATTATAAAATCTTTTGGAAAATGGGACTTTTCTTCTTGATAGAATTCTTGAAGAGCTTTTCTCCATTCTTGTAAATCTTTCCTTCGAACATGTGCTTTCCATCGTATTTCTTTTTCTGCAAAACCATTTAAATTTGGTGCATCTGGCGCTAGTAAGCCTAGATAATAATCATAGGAATTGATATGGATTATATTCGATAAATATTCTCCTACTTCTTCATGTATTGTTATACTAGGCATTCTTTCCACTTCTTTCTTTTAAGATTCCATTTTCGACGCTTACCCTTTGAACAATTGTTAAAGCGGCAATCAAACAAATTGTGAAACTACCTCCATAACTCATAAATGGTAAAGGAACTCCTGTCATTGGCATCATCCCCATGATTCCCATTAGATTAATCGCAATATGGAAGAAAATATAAGCAGCAATTCCATAGCATAATGTTGCGCCTCTATTATTTGGACTTTTTCTTCCAATAAATAGAATCCGAAATAATACAAACACATACATTATTATTATTAATATACCGGTTATGATACCTAACTCTTCTACAATGATAGCAAAAATGAAATCTGTATATGGTTCTGGTAAATATAAGTATTTTTGAGTAGAATTTCCTAACCCTACTCCTGTTAGTCCTCCATTGTTTATCGCTATATAACAATTACAGACTTGGTTACCAGTGCTCAATATCTTATCGCATGGCTTGGTAAAATTAAAACGTTCCATTTGTCTTTCTAAGAGGACTCCTTTTCCTGTTCCGAATAAAGCAATTAAACCAAAGCCAATTAGGCCAATTACAGCGAAAAACGTTTTTCCTTTTATTTCTTTGGAGATTGGAACCGATAAAAAAATAACTCCAACAATCGCACAATAAATAATCGTTGTTCCTAAATCAGGTTGAATAAAAATCAAGCCTGCAATCATAGCACAAATACCAACTGGGAATAAGCTTTTTCCCCAACTATTTAGTTTTTTTTCATTTTGTTCATAGTATTGAGCTAAAAAAACAATTGTAATGACTTTTATAAATTCACTTGGTTGAATACTTATCATTCCTAGATCAAACCAGCTGACAGCTTGGTTTTTAGCATTACCAATCATAAGTAAAACCGCTAAAGATGCCATTCCTATTAATAGTAATCCCCAGGAAAATAATCCATAAGATTTTGTATTAAAACGAATCATGATTAAAAATAATAGAAAACCTATTCCTAGAAAGGCTGCTTGTTTAAAAAAATAATTATAAGGACTTACTGCATGTGACATATAAGCTGTAACATTAGACGCCGAAAAAACCATAATTAAGCCAATTATGAATAATAAAACAGTAACTATTAACAATGGTTTATCTATATATTTTATTATCTTTTTCATAGTATCCCTTCTATTACAAATATAACACAAAATCTTTCTTTTTATGGATTTTTCCTATATAAAAACTGTAAATTAACATAGATATTATTTTTCTTTTGACTTTTATTGAACTTTCCCTATAATAACTAGTAGGTGATTTTCGTGCTAGAGCATTATTTTATTGCGAAAAAAATTGTTTCTTCTAAATATAAAGAAGATGATCCAAATTATTCTCTTTTTGTAACAGCAATTTATTGTCTTTTAGAAAAATATCCAGATGAAGAATCTATCATTCAGGAACTATTTCAAAAAACTTCTATTTATATAGAAGATGATACTCTTGAAAATATACTTACCCATCACTCTATTTCATTAGATTGTTTTTTTGGAGAAGAAGATACGGAAGAAAATGATTTTCAGGAATCCTATGCAGCATCTTCTTTTAATCATAATTTTGTTGTTATTAGTGGTGTTGAAATTCAGTATATTGATAGTAATCCTTTTATTGCATGTAGTTTAAAAGTCAATAATCCGACTATTTTATTAAATGGTTTCCTTCATGAAATGAATCATCTTGTAAAGGGATATTATAATGGTTGGGATCTTTTTCAAAGTGAAAATGAAGTTGGATATCATATAAGAAGTGGTATTAGTGATTATTACTATCGTTATTGTTCATCGGATTCTACCATACATGAGGTTCTATATGATAGTATTTTAGATGAAGTAATTAATACGATTGAAACAACAGAGATGTTAAAAACTCTTCCTGCATTAAGAGATATACTAGAAGAGGAACCTGTTCATGACTTTTTGTCTTCTCTGGATGAAGATTTATTACAAAATGATTATGGGTATGAAGAATGTGTCAGTGTGTTTAGACCATTATGGGAAAACCGAGTCTTTCAAGGAATATTGGGAAATAAATTATTAACAGGTGAAACGGATGCTATTCAACGAGAATTTGATATCATTCAAGGAAAAGGAGCTTTCGAAAAATTGGCTGATGATTTAGATGAGCTAGATGCCTATTGTTCTATTTTAGGAAGTCAATCTTTTGGTATTGTTCATGATAAAGCAGAAGCAATAAAAAATCATATTCAAAATATAATTCATTCATTTATGACTCATTCAGATAAAATGAATGTGAAATAAAGCTTTTTCCTTTTCAATTTTAAACTTTTCTGTTAAAATATGATTGTTGAGGTGGTACTAGTGTTAAAAACATGTGATATTTTAGATGAAAAAGATAAGAGACTCAGACAAGTTAGTGAAGAGGTTGTATTTCCTTTAACAAAAGAAGATCATAAGTTAATTGATACTATGATTCAGTATCTTCATGATAGTCAAATTGATGAATTATCTGAAAAATATGGTTTACGTCCAGGAATGGGTCTTTCTGCTATTCAATTGGGTGTTGCTAAACGTTATTTTGTTGTTGTTCATGAGCTAACTGGTCCTGATGATGAAGAAAAAGAATTTGATACGTATGTGTTAGTAAATCCTAAGATTATTAGTAATTCAATGGAACAAATATATGTAACCGATGGAGAAGGATGTCTTAGTGTGAATCGTCCCGTTGAAGGAATTGTTCCTAGATATGCAAGAGTAACATTAGAAGCATATGATATGGAAGGAAATAAAGTTCAAATACGAGCACGAGAAGAATTGTCTATTTGTTTTCAGCATGAATTAGATCATTTAAATGGTATTCTATTTACAGATCATATTGATCCTAAAAATCCATTTAAAAATAAAGACTCTATGAGAGCAATTTAAAAGGATCTTGATTGATCCTTTTTCTATTGAATTAAATCCTCTCTTGTAGTAGTATTACAATAGAGGTGGTTGGTGTATGAAAAAAAATCAAGCGGTTATTATGCTTAGTATCCTAGTATTTGCTCATATACTATTTATATTTTTTATTGTTTATTCACATTCTGCATATTTATTTCCTTTTTTTTTATTTAGTGCTCTCATTTCTTCATTTGTTGCAATCTTAATTTTGTCACATAGCTGTTTCTTACACTCAGATGAGGTTTCTCTTCAATTAGTAGATGATAAACTACAATTACGCTACTCTACAATCTATTATGAATTAGTTCCATTTAATGATTACTCATCTATAACACTACCAAAAATTGATACGAATGGAAATAAAGTCTTCTTTATTACAAGAAATCGATTGATTGATTATTGTAAAAATAAATATGATCAGATTAGTATTCCTCCCAAATATGATTTAGTTTCTCCTCATGATGCTTTAAATGAGTTTTCTGATTTAAAAATTTGTAGTGATGATATGAAAGAACAATTTATTAAACACCGTATGGGAATTCCTGCTTCTATTGTTTTCTTATTTTTATTGTTTATTATTCTTTTAATGGAGAGAGAACAAATTATTTATGCTATCCAAAATCATTTATTCTTTAATAGAGTACTATTATTATTTGGTGGTTTGATTTTATATTTAATATATTATACGATTCATTGGAGAACAAGACTTCATCAATTGGAAGAAATGAGAATCTATTCTTGTGATGTTACTGTTTATGATCGAAAAGCTTATACTAAAGGAGAAGATTCTAGTTATTATATACGTGTTTGGGATAATAAAAGAAAAATATTGGATCAATGGTTTCCTGTATCAAAATTAGAATATGAAAAAATAAAAGTTGGAACACTCTATGTAATGGAAAATGGTGATTGTATTTTTATCCAAAAGAGCAATAAAAAAAGTCTATAAATTATAGACTTTTTTGTTTCTTTCTTTTACCAAATACTACTATACTAGTAGCTCCAACTGTTCCTAAAACAAGAACGATTAATAAACTATTGTTAAAAGTTAATGGATTTTTAATGTTATTATCAGCTGGTTTTTCAGGATTAGCAGGAGTTGTAGGATCTGTTTGTGGATTATTTGTTTCTTCACCGAAAATGAATGATACTTTCTTTAAATCTACTCCCCAAGCTGCAAAATCTTCAACTGTTGTATTCTCTAAGTCAAACGAAACATTGTCTTCAAATTTACCATCAGTTACAATGATTTTATTTGGAGTACTACTTTCTTTATAGTGTAATTTTACTAAACTTCTGCTACCATCTTTGGTCAAAATTTCACTATAATTATCATCTCCAGGATTTTGTGAAGTGGCAATAACCTCAGATACTAAAAGTGGATAACTACTATTAGGATTCGTCATAGCAACTGATAAATTTGCCCAAGCTTCTTTTTCATATGCTGTCATTTCTGCTTGATCTTCAAGTTTTGTAAAATCAAATACTGCTTCATCTCTTTGTGGAACAGATAATTCTTTGACACTTAATAAAACATCATCATATCCTTCATAAATATCTTCACCATAATTATTTACATTAGCATCGCGCATATCTTGTGAAATTGCACATTGTAAATCATCGTTTGTAACTCCATCTAATAATGTAAATTTAAGAGTGGTTCCCGTTAGTTGATATTCAATAATATCTGCTCCAGAACATGGACTAACAATGAAGTTTCCATATGGAGATACTCCTAAAGCACGGAAGCCTTCTGTTCTTACTGTGTAAGATTGCATGTATTCTCCCCAAGTCATTTCATTAGATGGGAAATTCACTTCAAGTGTTTTTGCAAAAGCTGTTTTAGGTAATAAAGTAATTACTAATGCTGATAATATCATTAACAATAATTTTTTCTTTTTCATTTTTCTTCTCCTTTTCTATTTTTTACATTTTTATTGTACCATACTTTTTTATTTACATAATTAGTATCTTTTGATTTACAGCATTGTTTACAATTATTTACATAAACAACATTTGATAATTTTCAGTAAAATATCTATATTACTTTGAAAAGTCATTGTTATTTTTCTAATTAATCTAAAAAAAAGAGGAATGATCCTCTTTTTCTTTATAGTATTTCTTCTTGATTTTCTAGTTTTACACTTACTAGTTTTGATACACCTGATTCTTGCATTGTGATACCATATAAAGTATTAGCATATTCCATGGTTTTCTTTTTATGAGTAATAATTAAGAATTGGGTTTTATCTTTATAATGTTTCAAATAATTACCAAAACCAGCTACATTTGCCTCATCAAGTGCCGCTTCAACTTCATCAAATATACAGAATGGTACTTCTCTTACATTTAGAATTGCAAATAATAAACTAATAGCAGTTAAGGTTTTTTCGCCACCACTTAATAAAGAAATTGTTGTTAGTTTTTTACCAGGAGGAGAAGCAATAATATCAATTCCTGTTGTTAATAAATCTTCGGGGTTTGTTAATGTTAAATCCGCATGTCCTCCATTAAATAATTCTTTAAATACTTTTTGGAATTCTATTTTTATTTTATCAAATGTTGTTTGGAATTCTTCTTTCATGACTTCATCCATTTCTTTCATGATTTCTAGAAGGGTTTCTTCCGCATGAAGTAAGTCTTCTCTTTGTTTTGTTAAGAATTCATATCGAGTATTTACTTTTTCATATTCCTCTATTGCTGCTAAATTAACCATTCCAATTTGTTTAATATTATTTCGATATAGATTTACTTTGGCCCTTGCATCTTCTGGTTCTATATCTAGACTATATTCTTTTTTAGCTCTTTCAAATGTTAATTCATAATCTCTGCCTAGAATTTCTAACATATTATCTAATTTTACATCGGAACGATTCATTCTTATTTCTAAATCTCTGGATGATTTTTCTAATTCTCTTAAATGATTTCTTTGTATACGATCATTGGCTTGTTCTTGTTCCATTTTTGTTTTTAATTCTTGAATATCCCGATTAATCTTTTGAAGATGATTTTCTAATTGTTCTTTTTGAATAGATTTTTCATGATACTTGCGAATTAGTTCTTCTTCTTTTTGATCAATCGAATTACTATGAATTGTCTTTAGAGATTCTTCTCCTTTTGTTAGATAATCTAATTTTTCTTTTGCTTCTCTTATTTCTATTCCTTTGGAATCTTGTTTTTCTTTTAGAGATACTTTTTCTTTTGATACTAAGAAGAGTCTTTCTTCTATTTTGTTCATTTCATTTGTATTTTCAACTAATTCTTTTTGAATTTCTGATTCTTCTTGTTTTAATAATTCTTCTTTTTCTTTTAAATGTTTTTCTTCTTGTTTTAATAAAACAATACTTTTTCCATGATAGGTAGAACCTCCTGTTAGGGAACCTCCTACATTTACAACATCCCCTTCTAATGTAACAATTTTGTATTTTGCTTTTATAAGATGAGAAAGTCTAGTTGCTGCATCCATATCTGTTACAACGATTACGATTCCTAGTTGATTTTTAATAATTGCATCAAATTCACGATTATAAGTAACTAAGTCTGCCATAACTCCTAAATAATCGGAACTATTCTTTAATATCTGGATGGTTTCTAAATCGACATATCTTTCTTTTATTTTATCAATTGGGAAGAAAGTTGCTCTTCCTAGATGATTATCTTTCAAATATAAAATTGCTTTTTTAGCAGATGTTTCATCTTTTGTAATAATGAAGTTTTTATTGGTAGATATTGCTGTGTTTAATGCTTTTACATAACGTTCTTCTGTTTCTAAAACATTGCCTATTGTATTATAAATTCCTGTCAAAGAATGATTTTTTAAAACACTTCGAACAGAGTTTGGCATATCTCCATTTTGTTCGATTTCATTTCGAATACTATTTATTTTATGTTGAATTGATATTTTTTCTTGATTATGGGATGAATAGTCACTTATCAACATATTTTTCTTTAATTTAGCATTTTGTAGTTCTCTCTCAATATCGATTGTTTCTTGATCTTTCTTTGTCATTTCTAAGAGAACATCTTTTTGTTCTTCTTCTAGAAGTTTGATTGTTCCAATCTGTTTTTCTTTTTTCTCAATAATGGATCTTATTTCTTCTTTTATTTCATTTTCTTCTTTGGTTGTTTTACTTCTTTCTTTTAATAAATTTCTTTCTCCATCCAGTTGTTCTTTTTCAGCTGTTACTGATAAAAGTTCACGATTTGTCTTTTTCAATTCTTCTTCCCATTTTAATAATTGACTGCTGTCTTTTTCTTGACTTGCTCCTATGGAATTCGAATCATTAGAAATAGAAAGAATTTCTTTATCTATTTTATCTTTCTTCCCTTTTAAGTTTTCTAATTCCTCATGAACGTTTTCAATATCATAGGCTAGTAATGCCACTTCATAAGTATCTAGGCCTTTTTTATTTTCTAGGTATTCTTGGGCTTTTTCACTTTGTTCTTTTAAAGGTCCTACTTGTAATTCTAATTCTGTAATAATATCATTTACACGATCAATATTATTATGAGTTTTATCTAGTTTTTTTAATGCTTCTTCTTTTCTTTTTTTATACTTTAATATTCCAGAAGCTTCTTCGAATATGACTCTTCTATCATAAGAGGAATTACTTAATATTTTTTCAACTTCTCCTTGAGAAATAATATTAAAAGATTCTTTCCCCATACCAGTATCCATTAATAAATTTGTAATATCTTTTAAACGACATTTTTCATTGTTTAAATAATATTCATTTTCTCCACTCCGATATACTCTTCTTTTAATAGAGATTTCTGTGTAGGGAACATTTAAAAAGTGGTCTGTATTGTCAAATATTAATTCAACGCTTGCAACATTTAATGGATTTCTCGATTTTGATCCGGAGAATATAACATCCGACATTGAGCCTTCTCCTCTTAGTGATTTTATGGATTGTTCTCCTAAAACCCATCTGACTGCATCTACTACATTACTTTTTCCAGAACCGTTTGGTCCAACAATACAAGTTGTCTTTCCATCTAGCTTTAATTCAAGCTTATCTGCAAAAGATTTAAATCCACTGGTTATGATTCCCTTTAAGTACATATGCTTCACCCTATTCCACATTATACTATAAATTCTATCTTTCAGCAAATAAAATATTGTTTTTCTAGTAACCTTCTTTTATACTAAACATGGAGTGATTCTATGAAAAAATTAATCGTTGTTTTAGTGATTCTACTTCTTTGTGGTTGTAGTAAAAAAGAATTCAAACCAGTCGAAATAAAAGAAAAAACAGTCGATGAATTCATTGAAAAAGAACCGGATTATACGGATTCTAATCAGACCCCTATTGGTTTTTATCAATTACAGGGTAATACATTAAAAAGAGTATCCATGATTTCTGGGAATTATCAAAGTATGGATGATGTCTTATTTTTACAAATCTTTCCTGCTAATGAAGAGATGGTTACTTTAACAGATGGATTTGCTAATCAGTTTTATCAGACTTGGATTTCTTACCATGACAATATGAATGTAAAGATTGGTTTTTCTTTAGAGTTTTCATTAGATAATGGAGAAACTATTTTTTATAATATTTTATCTCCTAGTCAAACGATGGAGCATTGGGAATTCTTTATGGCTTATTTATATGATGATTATGTCAATCAAGGAAAAAGTTTTTACTCTCATATAGAAGAAAATGAATATAATGATTCTACTTTGTTTACAGCCTTTAAATTACAATGTGGTGGTGACTGTATAGGTGTCTCATCAAAAGTACAATTAACTGTATTTACTTATGATGGAGAGGATGATTTTTTAGATCATCATTATCGTGGGAATAGTCAATCTACTGTTACAATCTGTTTAAGAGATGGAATTTGTTAAAAAAAAAAGGATTTATTAAATCCTTTCTTTTTTATTTTTATAACTATATATATAATAAGATCCACCAGCTAGTAAACATAGTCCTATTATACTACTGATTCCTTCTTTTGATGCAGTATCTGGAGATGCGACTACAAGAGTATTATTAGTACCAGTACTTGTATTTGTACTAGAATTATTACCTGTGTTGTTGGAAGTATTTGATGAATCGTTTGTAATTGGTTCTAATGCATCTGTAATTGTTTCTTGTGCTGTATCTTTTATGGTACGAACTCCAGATTCAATATTAGTATTTAGATTTTTTTTCGTTTTTCCTTTGTTTACTAATTTAGATATTAGAATAATAATTAAAGCTATAATAATAGCAATTATTATCCATTTTATAATACTTCTTATTAGATCAATCATTCCGATCCCCTCCATTTATCTCATTATATCATACTTTTATATTATTCTTCTACAGTCTCTTCTTTTGGTTCTGCTTTTTTCTTTTCTTTTTTCTTAGGTTGTGGAAGTGCATCTTTTCTAGAGAAGTTTTGTCTTCCTCTCTTATCTGGTCCTAGAGCTTTGACGATAATTTCATCTCCTACTGCTACAACATCACTAGCTTTGTCCACTCTTTCATGTGCTAATTGTGAAACATGTACCATTCCTTCAGCTCCTGGCCATAATTCTACGAAGCATCCGAAGTCTTCTACTTTTACAACTTTTGCTTCATAAATCTTTCCTACTTCAATTTCTCTTACAATTTCTTCAATCATAGCACGAGTACGATCAATAATTTCTTGATCAGAGTGATAAATAATTACACGGCCGTCATCTTCTAGCTCAACTTTAACAGCATTAATATTGGTTACTTCCGTAACATTAGATGCTTCACAAATGATTTTTGTAATCATTTCTCCACCTTTTCCGATAACATCTTTAATCTTAGCTGGATTAATTGTAAAGGTTACCATCTTAGGAGCATATTTTGAAACTTCTTTACGAGGTTCTTTAATTTGTTTTTTCATAACACCTAATACTTCTAAACGAGCTTTACGAGCTTGCTCTAAGGCTTCTTTTAAGATAGCTTCCGTGATACCACTGATTTTGATATCCATCTGTAGAGCTGTAATTCCATATTCAGTTCCTGCTACTTTGAAGTCCATGTCTCCTAAATGATCTTCCATTCCTTGTATATCAGTTAGTATTGTATATTTGTCTTCATGAGTAATTAATCCCATAGCAATTCCAGCAACTGGTGCTTTAATAGGAACTCCGGCAGCCATCAATGACATACATCCTGCGCAGATACTTGCTTGTGAAGACGATCCATTAGATTCAAGAATTTCAGATACTACACGAATTGTATATGGGAATTCTTCTTCAGTTGGAATGACTTGAGCAAGAGCTTTTTCTCCTAAAGCACCATGTCCAATTTCACGTCTTCCTGGAGCACCGTATCTTCCTGTTTCACCTACTGAGAATTGTGGAAAATTATAATGTAACATAAATCTTTTTTGATCTTCCATAGAAAGTCCATCTATTATTTGATGTTCATTTAAAGCTCCTAGTGTTGTGATAGATAATGCTTGTGTTTCTCCTCTTGTGAATAAAGCAGATCCATGCGTTCTTGGTAATAAATCTATATCGGTAGATAATGGTCTAATTTCATCCATTTTTCTTCCGTCTGCTCTTAATTTTTCTTTTACAACAATTCCTCTAAATAATTCGTATTCAATATCAGATACAACCATTTGTACTTTGACAAGAAGTTCTTTTAGTTCTTCTTCTTTCATTATATCTTCATTTTCTTTGGTGAATAACTCATTCATTTCTTCTTTAATATCATCGATTGCGGTATATTTTTTCAACTTATCTTTAATACGTAGAGCTTTATCCATTTTCTTTGTAACAAGTTTGGCGATTCTATCACGTAGTTCTGGTTCTGGAGTTAATGTTTCATATTCCATCTTCTCTTCACCAATATCTTTAATAATCTTTTCTTGGAATTTAATTAATTCTTTTACTGCTTTATGCCCAAACATTAAAGCTTCTAACATAATTTCTTCTGATACTTGTTTCGCACTAGACTCTACCATATTGATTGCTTCTTTTGTACCAGCTACGGTTAACTCTAGTTCTGATTTTTCACATTCTTCAGGTGTTGGGTTAATCACAAATTTTCCATCTACTCTTCCAACTTTTACACCAGCAATTGGTCCATTAAAAGGAATTTTAGAAATGGATACTGCTAGTGAAGATGCAAACATTGCTGTTAATTCTGGAGTACAATCTTGATCGACAGATAAAACTGTTGAGATGATTTGAACTTCATTTTTAAATCCATCTGGGAAAAGTGGTCTCATTGGGCGATCAATCATACGTGCTGCTAGAGTTGCTGCTTCGCTTGGACGTCCTTCTCTTTTAATAAATCCACCTGGTATTTTTCCTACTGAATATAATTTTTCTTGATAATTCACAGTTAATGGGAAAAAGTCACTTAGTAAATTTACATTTTTTGATACTACAGCAGCTGTTAATATAACGGTATCATTATATCGAACTAATACTGCTCCATCAGCTTGTTTTGCTAATTCACCATGTTCTACTACAATTTTTCTTCCATGAAAATCTAATTCATATACTTTCTTTTTTTTCATAACTACCTCTCTCTCAAAAAAAATAGACACATAAAAAACGTGTCTACTTTCTTAAACCTAATTTTTTAATTACTTCACGATAACTTTGGATATCTTTCTTTGCTAAATATTGTAACATATTTTTTCTTTGCCCAACTTTTTTAAGAAGTCCTCTACGTGAATGATAATCGTGAATATGAACTTTTAAATGATCTGTTAATTCATTAATTTCTTTTGTAAGAATAGCAATTTGTACTTCTGCAGATCCAGTATCTTTTTCACTTTTGGCAAATTCTTTGATAATTGCATCTTTTTCTTCTTTTGTTAATGCCATTTTCTACACTTCCTTTCTATTAAGTTCGCCCATACTAAGGGTAAGTCGGAAATTCTTACTCTGGGTATAGGTATTCCTAAGACTATTTGTCTCAGTAATCAATGGTATTATACAATACTTCTTAACAGAATGCAAGTTTATTCTTTTTTATATTTGTAAAATAACAATTAGTTTACGGTTATTTTCAGTTTTTTTATTCTTTTTATAGTTTTATTTATCTATTTATGATATCTTTAAGATGGTGATTTATATGTTAGATGATAATAAAAAATTATTCATTATTATAAGAGGAATCATTGTTTTTTTAATTTTTTGGTTCAGCGCTTATTTTCAATATATACCAATCAAGTTATTTCATTTAGATATTCAAAACCTTAGTCCAAGTATGAATGTTGTATTATCAACATTTTCTAGTTTAATTGTTGTATTTTTTCTCTTCTTTATTTATCGGAAAGAATTAAAAATAGAATTTAAAAAGTTTAAGTCTAAGTTTTGGGAAAATTTAGATATTGGTTTTCGTTATTGGATGATTGGTTTAATCATTATGATGGTTTCTAATTTCATTATTAATTTTGTTTTTAAAGCAGGTGAGGCGAATAATGAAACTGCCCTACAAGAAATGATTAAGTCTCTTCCTTGGTTAATGGTTATTGACGCTGGATTATTAGCACCATTCAACGAAGAAATTGTTTTTCGAAAAATATTTAAAGACGTTATCCGTAATCCAATTATTCTCGTTAGTATTTGCTCTATTGTGTTTGGGGCAGCGCATGTTGTAGGAAGTGCTTCCACTTGGTTAGATTATTTATACATTATTCCTTATGGAGCATTAGGTGGAGCATTTGCTTATAGTTATTATAAAACGGATACAGTATTCACTTCTATGTCTATGCATATGATTCATAATACTGTACTTGTTATTCTTTCCATTCTTGCATTATAGAATGGAATACTGTATTATATTATTTGATAGGATGTGATTTTATGGGAGCCTATGAAGGTATTTATTCCGATACATATACTTGGACAAGCCCAGTTGATCCCAGTTTAAAGACAAAATATGATGTTATTGTAAATGCAAATACTGGATCTACTGTTGTTGGAAATGATAGTGATGGTTATTTATTTACTGCCGAAGACGCAACAGGTGCTGTTCGTTCTTATTATATCAATGATAGTATTGGTAAACCTATCTCTGATTATTTAAAATTAACATTAACACCTGAAAGCGAGGTGGCCAATTTATCTAATTTAGATAATATGGAACCTTATGGCGGTGGCGTAGATAGCAAAAAAACTATGACTATAAAACTTCAAGGCAATGATTGTAATGTTGTTATTCCAGATAATGATGATGCTGCTAATGTTCTTACTCAATATGTTGTAGATCATAAGGAAGGTAAAGAAGCTGGTTCTCAGCCTGAAGTACAAGGACCACCTGCACCAGAATCTGGTGGGGCTTCTGGAGAAAATGTTGGCGGTGGAGCAGCTGAGAGTGGCAGTTTATCTGTTATAGATGTTCTGGCAGACAATTATCCAGAGGATGCCACGACTTTATATGAACCAAAGATTTCTCAATCTTCTGCTTCAAGTTTCC
>CACZOQ010000056.1 GCA_902782835.1 uncultured Erysipelotrichaceae bacterium
ACAACATCTTTGGTAACATCTTTTCCTAAAAATGATGCTTTATACCCTTTCTCAACATAAGAAGTTTTATAATTCAAAACGATATTTTTTTTACCCTTTAATGATATCTGAGGTAGAATAATAAAAGAAAATAAAAATGCAATCAGTAAAACTCCACCCAAAAAACCTAAAAGGATATAAATTTTCTTCGATTTAAAACGTACTTTAAACTTTTTTTTCTTACCCATAACTACCGCTTCCTAATATAATTATTATAGTAAAAAATAGAATAATTGTAAAGATATCTATTTCCTAGAAAATACCTTATCAGTAATGGTTTTCCAAGAAGATAATAGAAAAGAATAATTAAGCCATAAAGAATAGATACAAACAACAGTTAAATTCAATATATTAAGATAAATATTATTTTGATAATACAAATAAATAGAAAAAGTAAAAATACAAATTGTTTTCAAAATAAATCCTTTTTCGAGCCTAATATGAACATATTTTTTCAAATCAATATGTCGATATACCATCATTACAAAATAAGAAATCATAGTAGATATAGCAGCAGCATATAAACCAATTTTACGAATAAAAATAACATTAATAACAATATTAATAATAGCTCCTAAAATAGCAGTAGAAGCAACTTGCTTAGATAGTTTTTTAGCAAGATAAACTTGACTATATAAACAAATTGCAACATTAAATACCGTTCCTAAGACCAAAAATGGAATATAGTTATAAGCTTCTAGATAACGATTATGAATAAAAAATGGAAAAATAAAAGGCATACAAGCAATCATTCCTACTCCTAAACAAGTAAAAAGTTTCATGATTGTGTTGGTAATATCAGAAAAAAATTCATCACGATCAGCACTATTAATGTGAAGAGCTGCACTCTCACTCCAACTAAGATTAAAAACACCTGTAAGACTAGAAATAATGGTTGGAAATTTATTACTGATAGCATATAATCCGTTCGCACTAGCACCTAATACAAGAGCAATAATACTACGGTCACTAGCATTTACAATCCACCAACTAATACCATTAGGAATCAAAGGAATAGAATAACGATTCATTTCTTTGATCAATTTTTTATCAACTTGAGTAAACTGAATATACTGATACATTTTCAAACGGAAAAATAAGTATAGAGAACAAATAAAATTAGCTAAAGTCATAGACAGAATCATACCCTCTGCCCCCATATGAAAATAACAGATCAAAACAATATTAGATAAAATCGTAGTAACACCAGTTAAAATACAGCTAATCGAATAATCGACTGTTTTTCCAAATCCACGTGCCACTTGTAAAAAATTACCAGATAAGACACAAACAAAAATATCGAATAAAACCAACCAACGGAAAGGAATCGTAACAAATGATGTAAAAATAATATAAAGAATACTAAAAGATAACAAACTAACGCCTAGTACAAAAAAGTTGTTACTCATAAGCTTTTTAGTATCCTTTTCCTTACCACGACAATCAATTAAAAAACGGAAAACACTCATTTCTAATTCCAAAGTAATGACAGGGACTAATAAAGTAACATAAGTCTGAATTAAATCCACTAAACCATACTCTTTCGTTGCTAAAAAAGAAGTATATAATGGCAATAAAAAATAAGAGATTAATTGTGTACAAACTCTTCCCATAAATATAATAAGCGTATTTTTAGCTAATTGCTTTTTTTTGTTCATAATGAATCCTCCATTGATAATAATAATATAAAATCATAATTCCAAGATATCCCCCTAAAGTATCTAATAAAACATCAGCAATTTCACCACTTCTATCTGGAACAAACAATTGATGAATCTCATCACTACAAGCATAAATAAAAACAAAACAGATACTAATCAAGATCCCTTTTTTTTGAATAGAACCATATTCTTTTAAAAACAAAAGAACAGATACACCCAACATAAAATATAAAAACAAATGAGCACTCTTTCGAATAGGGAAAACATACAAATCACGGTAATAAGTCAACTCTTCCTTAGATAGTTCTCCGCCAGTCAAAAACACTACAATTTTATCAATAACACGATCGCTCTTTTTAGTAGAAGCTACCCCCGTATCCATAGAAAAGAAAAAGATACTAACCATCCAAAATAGAATAAATAATACTTTAAAAGCTTTTCGAATCATAAGCCCCTCCACAAGCATTATATCATAGAAATGTCAATGATTCTATTTACATTGATACATAAAAAAAGCATTGACAGAACTTATACAGATAAATACAATAAACTTAAGGTTAGGTGATATAGATGAATAAAAAGAAAAAAATTATAATAGTTAGTATATTAATAGGATTATTACTATTAACCACCCTGGGAATAGAAATCTTTTTTCTAATACAAGATAAAAATGTAGAATCTATAAATGTAACAGAATCAGAAAAACCTGAAAATTTATATAAAACCAACGAAGATGGAACAATTTATTTTGAAGATGAGACACTAGAAAGATATATCAAAAACAATATATATAAAGATAAAGTATACCCAGAAGATGCTTTAAAAATAACAAGTTTAACATTTACATTCACACCTATCAAATCACTAGTCGGTCTAGAACACTTTAAAAATTTAGAGTCCCTATATATAGATGAATGTGGAATAAACGATATATCTTTTTTAACAAATTTAAAATCTCTAAAATATGTAAAATTAATAAATAATGGAATCTATGATATTAGTCCATTACAAGAATTAAAAGATTTAAGATATGTGGACATTTCTACCAATAATGTGAAAGATATTTCGCCTTTAAAAAGATTAAAACATTTAATAGCCTTGCCTAGAATCAAAGGAAATTCAATAATGAATTATGATGTATTAGAAAAAAACATAGAAAAATATCATCAAAACATGATAGCAGAATTTGATAATACGAATCCAGATGAAATATCAGTAATGATAGATAAGAAGAATGTATCAATCTGCCAAAGAGGTGATAAAGAATGCCTAATAGATTTAATAAATAAACAAGATAAAGAAAGAATGGATACTTATAAATACGCTATGAATCATGCGAAACAATTCGTTCAAGAAAACATTAATGAGAATATGACAGATATTGAAAAAGAAGCCATTATAGTTAAACATATTATAGATTTTGTAGATTATAACTATGCTATATTAGATGATTATTATAATCCTGATGACTATTATTTAGTTTTTCAAACAGGAAAAGGGGTATGTGAAAACTATTCAAATATGTTTAATATTATTGCCACTACAGCAGGCTTAGAATCATATTCGGCTAGAAGCATAAAAAAAGATCCATTCACGATAGGGCACGAATGGAATATAGTAAAGATTAACGGAAAATATTATCACTTAGATATCACATGGTATGATGAAAGTCGAAATACAAATCTAATCAATGTATCAACTAAAACAATCAATAGCATGCATGGAGAAGACACATTATACAACCAAGAAACCCTATCAAAACAAATCATCAGTACGGAAGACTATGATTCAACCATTATAAGCCAATACTTTTAAATAGGAACAAAAAAAACAGAATAATCTGTTTTTTTATGACTGATTTTCTTCTCTAATTTTACGATTAGCAACTGCTTGATAAGCCTCTTCAATATCATTAAAATAAATCGTCTTATCCTTCAATTTTTCATAAGTTTCATTACCTTTGCCAAGTATTAAAACCATATCATTTGCCTCAGCCATATCAATGGCTTTTTGAATTGCTTCACGTCGATCAATAATAATCTCATAGTTTGAATGATTATCTTTTAATTCTGCAATAATATCTTCACAAATAGCAGCAGGATCCTCACTTCTAGGATCTTCATATGTAAAAATAGCATAACTAGCATTTTCTACTACAACATTACCAACTTTTGGTCGTTTATAAGGATCTCTCTCCCCTGCTTGTCCAATTACAACAATACTTTTCTTAATATCTAAAGTATGAACAAAATTTAACAATTTAGAAATACCATTTGGTGTATGAGCATAATCGACCATAACAAAATATGGAGTATTAGTTTTAAGTATTTCTAAACGTCCACTAACAGAAAGTTGAGGGATTCTTTTTAAAATCGTATCCATATTGATACCAGCACAAAGAGTACATAAAATAGCACAAGCTAAATTATAAACATTAAAGTCTCCCATTAAAGGACTTTCTACTGAAAAATCTTTTTTCTGATAGCGAAATTGAATATTGGTATGATCAGAGAAAATATCAAAATGAACAATTTGTAAATCATTATTATCTCCCATACCATAAGTTAATACTTTTCCATTACAAGCAGCTTGAGCTTGAGTAAAATAAGGATCATCTCGATTTAAAATACAATAACCATCAGATTTAGTCTGCTGAAATAGCATTAACTTTGAAGCTAAGTAATTTTCAAAAGAACCATGAATATTCAAATGTTCAGAAGTAACATTTGTAATAGCAGATATATCAAACCGCATAGCTTGTAATCTGCCTCTAAAAAACGCCTCACTACTAGCTTCCATCGCCGTATAATGACAACCAAATCGAACAAATTCATCCAAATATAAATATAGATTTTGAGCATCCGGCGTCGTATTAGGATTATCCCCTTGAAATTTTGCACAACTTCTTCCATTTGTTCCAATATAGCCACAAGTATCACTGCCAATTAAAGTTTGAATAATGGTCGTCGTAGATGTTTTCCCATCCGTACCTGTTACTCCAATCATCTTCATTTTTTGATCCGGATAGTCATAAAATTTTTGACATAAATAAGGAAGCTCACGATTTGTATCAGGAACCTTAATAACCGGGATATCATTATCCCAAATATCACGACTAACCACTAAAGCAGCAGCACCATTTTTCTTGGCATCTTGAATAAAATCATGTCGATCAGCCGTAACACCTTTCGTGCAAACAAATAAGTCTCCTTTTTCTACTTCTTGAGAATTAATTTTGATTCCTTTAATCATGACATCGAAACCAATTCCAGGATATAATTCTTCTAATGTTTTCATATTACCACCTTAAAAATATTATACAGTAAAGAGAAAAAGAAAGAAAGTATTTTCCTTGATAGTTCCTGCAATTTACGTTAAAATGATTATGGTGATAATAAATGAGAACAATGATATTTGGTGCTGGAACTGATTTAGGGGTCCATATTGATGGTGCGAATCTTGGACCAGTCCAATTAATGAATGATTTAAAAGCTTTTTATCAAGGCGAAAGTATGATGTTTGAAAGAGATAGCGATATTATAAAAAGTCGAAATCTTTCTGATAGAAGAAAAAATGAATACGAAATTGAAAAGTTTAATTCAAATTTATACAAAAACATGGTTGAAAAAATAAAAGAAGAATACTTTCCTATTATGATAGGAGGAGACCATTCTGCTGCTATTGCATCTGCTCTAGCATCTGCCAAAGTAAACATAGATGTTGGAATAATATGGATTGATGCTCATACGGATTACAATACCTTTGAAACAACCGTAACCGGAAATATCCATGGCCTACCTCTAGCAGCCATAAATGGGTATAAAAATCAAGAACTACGATACTATCATAATGGTAAAATTATTCAAGCTTCTAAAACAGTAATTATCGGAGCTAGAAGTATAGATGAACAAGAAAAAGATAATGTGAAATATTCCGGAGTAACCGTTTTTACAACCGAAGATATTAAAGAAAAAGGTGTAGAGGCCGTAATGGAAGAAGCATTTAAAATTGCTGGCTATAAAACCAAAGGAATTCATGTTAGTTATGATTTAGATGTCATTGATCCAGATATTGCCCCAGGTGTTAGCATTCCCGAATTTGATGGAATCACAGAAGAAGAAGCAATGGAAATCAATCAATATATTATCAAAAATATGAAAGATGTCTTATCATTTGATTTAGTAGAATTTAATCCATTACGAGATATCGATCGAAAAACAGAACAAATTGCGCTAAATATATTAGCACAAATACTAAAAGCAGTTGAAAATAAAAAGAAATTTGAACAAAAAACATATTATTAAGAAGGTTATCCTTCTTTTTTTTATGCAAAAAAAAGAAACCAGATTGGTTTCTTATTACACTAAAAATTACGATCCCTTAAGAATGGAGGCATATCAATGTCTACATTTCCACCAGAAGTTCCATTATTATCATCATCTGGTTCTCCTAATACTTCAGGTTGATATACATAATCTTCTCTCGTAGGAACTCTTCTACTTGGTTGAGAATTCACTGGAGAATAAGACGATTCTGGAATAGAAGCTTTCTTAGCTTTATCAAATCCAGTAGCAATAACAGTAACAATAACTTCATCACTTAAGTTTTCATTAATAACAGAACCAAAAATTGTATTGATATCTGTATTAGCAGCACTACGAACAACCTCAGCCGCTTGTTCTGCTTCAAACAATGTTAAATTCACTCCACCAGTAATATTAATAATAGCATCAGTAGCACCTTCAATAGATGCTTCTAATAATGGAGAAGAGACAGCTTGTTTTGCAGCTTCAAGAGCACGATCCTCACCCATACCGATACCAATACCGATAATGGCACGTCCACTCTTTTCCATAACAGCTTTAACATCCGCAAAGTCTAAGTTAACAAGTCCTGTAACAGCAATCAAATCAGAAATAGATTGAACACCACGACGAAGAACATTATCAACTTCTTTAAATGCTTCTAACATAGGAGTGGACTTATCAATAATCTCACGTAAACGATCATTTGGAATAACAATCAAAGTATCTACATGTTTTTTTAATTCTTCAATTCCTTGAAGGGCATTTTCCATTCTTTTCTTTCCTTCAAAAGAAAATGGTTTTGTAACAATTGCAACAGTTA
>CACZOQ010000057.1 GCA_902782835.1 uncultured Erysipelotrichaceae bacterium
AGTGTTATTGTGGAGGTGTAAGATGAAAAAGAAAACAAAATCAATACTTGTAAAAATATCAATGATAATAGTATTATGCTTCTTTCTAGGATTTTATTCCGTCAATGCTGAAGAAGCTAAAGTAACATTAGAGAATATAAAAATAATAGAAAAGTCTCCAAATGTAGAAGCAACAATTGAAAAACAAGATCAAGATTATAATTTTGATATTACTTTTCATCGTCAAAATGATTATGTTTTATATCAAATAACATTAAAAAATCAAAATGATATTGATTATTTTATAAAATCTATTAAACATAATAGTTCTAGTGAAAACTTGGAATTTGAATTAGATCAAAAAGATGAAACATTTCAAACAGGTACTACCAAAAATATAAAAGTAAAAGTTATCTATAAAACTCTTGCTGATACTGCAGAAAAAAGAATTCAAAGAGGAGATGTCTCTTTTGCACTAGTATTTACTGATGAAAACGGAAACGAATCAGAATTATTAATAAATCCACTTACGAGTAATAAAACACTAATGATTATGATCATAGTGATCCTTTCTATAATTGGAATAATTCTTATAGCAAAGAAGAAAAAAGGATTAAATGTAATATTATTATTGCTACTAATATATCCTACCGTAATATTGGCTCAAACAATTAGTTATTCGTTAAAAATAAATTATTATTTTAAATTGTATGATAAAGTTGCTCTTACCATCGATAATGGAGATAATAGTGAAATTACATGGATTGATTATGGGACAGATGTTGAGGAGATTGAAGAACCTACGAAAGAAGGATATACATTAGAAGGTTGGTATACAGACCCTAATTTTGAAAACAAAGTAGATGATAAGACGAAGATAGTGGATAATATAACATACTATCCTAAATGGGAACCAAAAAAGATTACTTGTGAAGCAGGAAAATATCTTCCAAATAGTTCAGAAAACTGTACAGAATGTCCAGAAGGAAACTATTGCCCAGGAGGAGAATACAATTATAATACGGATACAGATCAAGGAAAAGAAGAATGCACGGTAGGATCTTATAGTAGGTCAGGCTCTGCAGCTTGTACGGCATGTAGCAATGGAAAAACAACATCTGGAACGGGGCAAACAAGTTGTAATGCTTATTGTAGTAATAGAGGAGAAACATCTTCTTGGAAGACAGTTACATGGAATGATGATAATACAATCAATAATTTATGTATCATCAATTCTTGTAGAAATGTCACAACTGGGATTTATGAACTAAATAATAACAAATGTACCGCAACCGGTTCTATTTACGCAAGTGGTGTATCGGTAAAAGATAACGCTGAATACAAAAACAGTATATATAGTTCGGCATTAAATATAAATAATTATAATGTTCCAGAAGCTGGAAATAAATCAAAAACATTTTATAAAATTGATCTGGTAAATAGTATTGTAGCGGCACGATATATTTGCTTTACGATTAATTCTGGTATGAATCTTTCCGGTGTTAATATTGGCAATTATTGTTTAAAAGCAACGGCAGGAGAAGAAGCATATCAAGAAAATATTAGAGAATTAAAGAGAGCTTTTGGTAATAACAATACAGTATGTACAGATACAGGAACAAAATATGACTGTAAGAACTATACGAACTGGACATCAAATGGATCTTATCATTATTATGTAACAAAAGGAGGGGAAAGCTATGTAATGTATGATGAGCCTGTTGATGGAAAAGGACAACCTTATTGTTATTTAACCCCTCAAGAAAGTCGCTGCGGTAATAATGGATGCTTAGACGGTGAAACAGAAGTTGTAGTATATGATAAAAAGAAAAAGAAAAAACGTCGTAAAAAACTGAAAGATGTTACCAAAGATGATCTTATACTATGTTGGGATTTTGATACAGGTCAATTTGTCTATGCAGAACCATTATGGATTCAGAAAGTAGAAGTAATGAGCTGCTATTACCTTCTAGAATTTAGTGATGGAAGTTCACTAAAAGTAATAGGAGATCATAAATTATTTGATGCTGATAATAATAGATTTGTAAATGCTGGAGCAGATAATGAATTAACAATTGGCTCTCATGTATGGAATGACAAAGAAGAAACGATAGAATTAGTATCATGGCAAAAGATAGAAGAAGAAATAGAAGCATACAATGTCATTACCAATTATCATATGAATTTATTTGCCAATGGAATACTAACATCATGTATTTTCTCAAATCTTTATACAATAGAAAACATGAAGTATGTTAAAGATACGACTGACAGAATCTGTAAAGAAGATTTAGAAGGAATGGATAATGAATATATAAATGGATTAAGATTAGTGGAAGTGCCAATCCATTGGAAAGGCAATAAACAATCAACAATATCTTACATCAAACAATATGTTAATCATTTAATTTCTAATAAGAAATAATATGTAAAAGATATGTAAAAAACATATCTTTTATTATAGAAAAAAAGTTCATAATGCTATAATAAAAATCAAGAATAGAGGAGATACTATGAAAAAGATTTATATAATATCAGTATTATTGGGATTAATGGGAATAAGTTCTATAACGATAGGAGTTATCAAAAACAAAGAACTAAAAGAAGAACCCAACATACAAACAGAAGAAAAATCTAAAATCGATACAAATGATAGTATAGATATTGATAGTGATTCAGCAAGTGCAAAGACTGTAAAAGAGAATAGTATCAAAATAATGAAAGCAGAGAATGTTAGTAATTCTAAAAATCTTCTAAGTGAAAAAGAAGCAAAAGAATTATTGGAAGAAAGAGGATTTTCTTTCTATGATATTAATTATGACTATACAATCGATGGTAATTCTGTCGAAGAAACAGTAGTTGATCAAAACTCTGACGTAAAACATCCTAGATATCTTACAAATTATATGGATAAAAAAAATAGAGTGTGGACCATTTATATAATAGAAAATTCTATAATAGCATATTGTGTTTCCTATACTTTTGAGTCAAATACAGGAGTTGAACTTCTAATATCGGAAACGGATAGTGTTACGACTTATGATGCTGATAAAAATATGTTTTATACATCGATTCCGAAAGAAACATATGCAATTGTAAAAACAGTAAAGAGAATAGATTCAGAAGCATTAGATAACGTTAAGTATGAATCATAAAAAAGAGTGGATTATTGATTGCCACTCCTTTTTTGATTATAATACTCTTCCATTACTAACTGAGATAGATGATGTAATAAGATGGATATTTCCCCTTAACAGTATTTGATACTCATATCATCATATGTCGGATAGATACCTTAATCATTATCTATAACACTTGAAAATCACAGCCACTGAAGGAAATGATGAAATCTGCTTCATGCGCCCCTTTGGTTGAATAAAAGTATACCTCTTCAGCTATAAATAATATTATATGAAATTCAATCGGTCTATATCTTGAATTATAGAAATGAGCCTGATATAATAAAAATAATAAATAGGATGTGATAATATGAAGAATAAAAAGAAATTATGGATTGGTATGATTCCAATCATTTTAATCATCATAATTGTGATGAGTATTTCACTCAATTATACAGAAATAAAAAGTATTCATAGTGAAAAACAACTAATGAAATTATATAGAGGATACCGACGTGAAACTTCAGCAATAGAAAGAATCTTATTATTACCATTCAGTGCTCTAGTATTTGATTATCAATACGATCGTGTATATGAAACCAATCAATGGAATGCTGTTGAAGACGGAGCTCAAAATGAAATAAAAGAGACTACTGCAGCGGGAACAAAAGATTATTCAAAAACCAATATTCAAGTAGAAAATGTTGATGAAGCAGATATTATAAAAACAGATGGGGACTACATTTATTCGATATCAGAAAAGAAAGTAATCATAACAAATGTTAAAAATCCAGAAAACGTAGAGATTGCTTCTAGCATAGAAGAAAATGCTATTCCAAATGATATGGTTTTATATAATAATACATTAGTAGTAATATCATCTAATGTAAATGGTAATTACTATACGAATAATACGATAGTAAGTATTTATAATATAAAAAATAAAAACAATCCGAAAAAGATCAAAAGTTTTGAATTATATGAACCATACTATACAACCAGATGTATTGATGGAAGATTATATGTATTTTCAAAAGGATATTTAAGAGTAGAAAATGATCATGTTGTAAGGGAATATAAAGAAGATAAAACAACAAAAGAACTAAAATTAAGAGATATGAAATATATAAAGAATAATCCTACAAATATTCAATCATTAATTGCAGAAATTGATTTAGATAATCCAAATGATTCTTTAAAAATACAATCATATTTAATGAATATTTCAGACTCTTATATTTCTGAAAAGAATATATATCTATTATCAGAAAAAGACCAAATCTTATCTATAAAAGATTTATTGGGATTAGGTGGAGTAATTGGTTTCTTTAAAAACATGGATTTAGATTATGAAAACAATACTTCTATCTTTAAATTCAAAATGGATCAGAAAAAAGGTATTTTGTATTCAGGAAGAGCCAATGTAGAGGGCTCTGTAGTAAATCAATACTCTTTAGATGAAAAAGATGAAAACTTAAGAATAGCATTAGAAAGTAATAAAGGTACTAGAGTTGTTATTTTAAATAAATATTTAAAAGAATTAGGACATACAGACTATGTAGGAAAAGGAGAAAGAATGTATTCTTCTCGTTTCATGAAGGATAAAGCGTACTTAGTAACCTATCGAAATACAGATCCATTATTCGTAATGGACTTATCAGATGTAAGACATCCAAAAGTAATGGGAGAATTAAGTGTACCTGGTTATAGTACGTATTTGCATCCATATGATGAAAATCATCTCATTGGAATAGGAATGGAGTCAGAAGAGACTATCCGTAGAGATCAAGATGGAAGAGTGATTACCACAGGGGCCACTATAACGGGTATGAAAATGAGCTTGTTTGATGTATCTGATATCCAGCATCCAAAGCAATTAGATAAAACAACCATAGGAGATAGTAGAACAGTATCCGCAATACTAACCAATCCCAAAGCACTATTATTTTCAAAAGAAAAATCTCTTCTAGCAATTCCTGTTAATAACTATGCAGAAGATTTTACTTCCAATGATAGTGATGAATATGAATATGAAATCGATGATTTTATATCCAATAGTGATTCCTATATTTCAGAAGGTTATTTTGTCTATCATATTGATTTAGATAATGGTTTCCAACTAAAAGGAATCATTAATCATGATAAAAGTACCAATCGTTATTACTATTATTATGATAGTAAACTATTAAGAGGAGTATATATTGATGATAATTTATATACCGTTTCTGAAGATGAGATAAAGGTTCATAGAATAGAAGATTTAAAACCATTAAGTTCATTAATAATAAATGAGAAAGGAAAGAATGAGAATGAAAAATAATAAAGAAGAAAGAATTGTAAGTCATATTGTATCCCTAGTATTAGGAATATTATCCATATTATCCGTATTATTTTGGTATATTGCATTACCAACAGGAATTCTATCAATCATATTCGGAACAAAATCTTATAAACGATATGGTAAGAAACTCGGTTTAGCAGGATTAATAACAGGTATTGTAGGATTATCACTCACAATATTCATATATGTTTCCTTAATAATTATCATATTATTACAGAATATATATTTGTAAAACAAGAGCAAGTTAGAATTCTAATTTGCTCTTTTTAAAAGAAAAAATTGACAAAAAACAACAAATGTGGTATAATTAGTACACATTTGGTAAGGGGGTAAAAAAATGAAAGGAATAAAAAAACTAAATGTAGCAGTAAAAAGAAAAGTTTTACCATTATTATTAGCAGGAACCGTTTTAACATTAACAGGATGTAACGGTAAAGTAGATATGAAAGATCATACGGTTGCACAATTAATGGAAATCGATGATATAAAAGATAAAACATTATTAGATGAATTAATGGAGGCTGGATATACATATTTTGATGATGAAATAACTTGTGTAGACGCAGCTGATTTATTAAAAACCAGAATGGATATTGTTGAATTATTATCCGATATGGATTTTTCAGAAGTAAAAAACTTACGTCCATTAAGTTCAGTAGAATATGAAGAAACAGAAGAGTTATCATTGGATGAAGTAAAATTATTAAAACAAATGGCAACAACTAAGAAAACAGATTTAGTATCAATGGAAAATAAATTGTTTGCTATGAAAAATTTAGCTTATCTATATGATTATTGTAATGAATGGATTGAAGAAAAAGGAGCAACTATTGCTACTAGTTTCATGCTTCATACCGTAAAAGCTGCATTAGCAGATGAATTAAATCTATCAGTAGAAGATTATAAGAAAATATCGCTTCCACCTGTTAAACAACAAGGAGGAACAGACTATATAATCTATGCTGCTAGTGAAGAATATACAGTTCCTCAAGGAGTTAAAGAAATTTGGAATACCATAGATTATATTTATCAAGTACAACATGCTGACAGTAAAAAAGGTTTAACAGATAAAACAAGATTTGCAACATTCCGTAAAGCAATCAACTATGGTAAGACAACTTTAGCTTGCGGAATGAATATTAAAAATGGTAAAATAGATGCAGAAGATAGTGCATCATATGTTAAAAAGAATTATTGTGCACAATAATTCTTTTTTTTAGAAAAAGGAGGTATTTTTATGAAAAAAATGAGTGGAACTGTCATTCGCAAAGAATTATTAGGAGAATATAAAGAAAGAATTGAAAAGAATAATTGGAAAATGAAATTAGTAATTATTCATGTAGGAGAGGATCAAGCATCTGATTTATATATTCACAATAAACAAAAATATACAAAAGAAGTAGGAATTGAATCAGAACTATTAACGTTTAAAGAAAATACAACAGAAGAAGAATTAATAAAAACAATTGAAAAATTAAATGCAGACCCAGCCGTAACGGGGATTATTTTACAAAGCCCGGTACCAAAAACAATTGATTATGAAAAATGTATGCAAAAAATTCTACCAGAAAAAGATGTTGATGGATGTACAGATGAGAATTTAGCAAAAATACGGCTTCATAAAGAAAAAATACTTCCTTGTACCGTTGCGGGTATCATAAAAATATTAGATTATTATCATATTTCCGTAGAAGGAAAAGATGTAACAATTATTGGTAGAAGTAATCGTGTCGGTAGAACTCTTGCAGATGCCCTTATCAATCAAAATGCTACGGTTACTTTATGTCATTCTAAAACCAAAGATTTAAAAAAGCATACGAAACACGCAGATATTATTGTAAGTGCTGTTGGAAAAGAAGGCTTTATTACAAAAGACATGGTAAAAAAGAATTTTATTGGTATAGATGTTGGAATAAACTTTAAAGATGGCAAATTAACAGGAGATTTTTCAAATGAAGCAGTTGAGAAAGCCTCTTATATGACACCAGTTCCTGGTGGAGTAGGTCCAATGACAGTGGCTATGATTATTGAGAATTTAATTCAATTAAAAGAAGAATAAAAAATGAGAGTAGAAATAAACTCTCTTTTTTTGTATAATAAAAAAAGGTGATAGTATGAAAACATGTTTAGTATTAGAAGGTGGTGCATTAAGAGGAATCTATACAGCAGGAGTATTAGATGAACTACAAAAAGAAAAGATTAAAATAGATACAATAATTGGGGTTTCTATGGGTTCTTTAGTTGGTATTAATTATGTATCTAAGCAACCAGGAAGAGCTCTACGCTATAATTTAAAATATTGCCAAGATAAACGCTATATGAGTATTCGTTCTTTCTTAAAAACAGGAGATTTAGTCAATAAAGAATTTGCATATTATAGAATTCCAAATGAATTAGATCCCTTTGATTACAAAACGTTTGATCAATCAACTATAAAGTTTTTATGCACGGTAACAAACTTAGATACAGGAAAAGCAGAGTATATTGAAATTAAAGATTCGAAGAAGGACATAGAATATTTACGAGCAGGTGGATCGATGCCAGCTGTATCTAAAATCGTAGAAATTGATGGAAAGAAATACTTAGATGGAGGAATGGCTGACTCTATACCAATACAAAAAGCAATCGAAATGGGTTTTGAGCGAATCATTGTTGTTTTAACTCAACCGATAGAGTATCGAAAAAAAGATAGTCAAAATAAAGCGTTAAGTAGACTATATCATAAATATCCAAAATTTGTTAAAACGATTCAAAGTCGAAATAAACGATATAATCAAACGATTGAAAAAATAATATCTTTAGAAAAAGAAAAGAAAATATTTGTAATAAGACCTAGTAAAAAAGTACCAATAAAAAGAGTAGAGCATGACCCAACCAAAATAAAAGAACAATATGATTTAGGAGTACAAGACTTTAAAAATAAGAAAAAAGAATTAATAAAATATTTAAAATAAAGGGAGATACTATGGATATAGATTTAATCATAGAAAGAGAAAAATCATTGATAGATTCAATTAGTGATTCCTATCATTATGATAGTAATATTAGACATTTACTATATATTATTATTCCTGCTTTTATCATAAAATATGGACCTAGTCATGAAAAATTAATAATCAATACATTTCGTGATACAAAAATTATTCGTAGTAATAAAGAAGATAAAATGGTAAAAGCATATTTCTCTAGTATTCCAAAACTAGAAAATGAAGAATATAAAACAAAAAAATACATGGTCATTCAAAACTATCAAAATATTCCATTAGTAGAATTATTAGATAATATAGTTCATGAATTTAATCATGCAATTAATTCCTATAAGAATGAAATAAAAGAGACCAGTAAATATATTTATTTACGGACAGGAATATCTTATCGAATATATAAAAAAGAAAACTTAGAATTTGTTAAAAAAAAAGATTCTTATTTATTAGAAGAAATTATTAATACCAAACAAACATCAGATATTATTAATATTATAAAAGAAATGCATCCAAAAGACGCATCTCTACAAAATACAATTTATGCAATTAATAATGAAACAATGAAACAGTATAATTCTAATTCTTATTATTTACAAAGTTATGTATGTAAAGAAATCATTCAGAACAGAACATTTATTTCTACATTAGAAACTTTAAGATTAAATGGAGAAGTATATGATATTGATGATTGGTTTGATCATATAATGGGAGAAAAAGGTTCTTATAAGGATTTAACTACAAGTTTAGTAGAAGTATATCAATTAGAATTAAAATATGCAAACCAAAAACTATTTAAGTCAATAACAATTGGTAAGATTAGAGATATGTCTCGACATATAAAAAGAATTATTAATCAATTTAATAATAATGTAACCGTTCGATAAAAGAAGTGAGAAAACACGATTATTTTCCCACTTCTTTTAAACGTTTCTTCATACTTTTATATTCATCAGGTGAAACACTGTAAGCAGGTTGTATTTCATCATATTCACAAAAAGCACAAGAAGTTAAGGCATGCAAGGTATCCAAAAATTCATGCAACTCTTCTTCTGAAATGGAAGGATTGCATATGATGGAACGAATCCAGTCTTCCTTTTTTTGGACAATCGTTTTAGCATAACTGTAAGCTTCTCCATCATCTGGTAAATTACAATCATGTTCAAAATTAATAAAGTTACCATAACAAAAATGAAAGGAACCATTTTGTTGGACAATTTCTTTTTTGAAAATTGGTTGTAGTTGGTCTTTTACTAAAACAACACCATCTGCAAAAACTCTATAAATAGGAGCTTCATAAATAATAATCTTTTTTTTCTTGAAAAACATTTTTTTCTCCCCCTTCATAGGGGAGTATTATAAAGGATATATCTAAATATGTAAAGTTTTTTATGAAAAATAGTTGCAATTTCAAATGGATTTTGTTATTATTATTTTGCAACTGAAATGGCGAAGTAGCTCAGCTGGCTAGAGCGTTCGGTTCATACCCGAAAGGTCGGGGGTTCGATCCCCTCCTTCGCTACCATTAGAAGTTTTACTCGAATAGATCTTATTCGAGTTTTTTTATGAAAAAAAATAGAATACTTGAAAATAAAACATTCTTATGTTATAATCAGAAGCTATAAAAAAAGGAGCAGATTATGTATTTGTTTGAAAAGAAAAATAATTCGATTGATGTATATACAATGTATCCAGAAGTTGCAAGAATGAGAAATTACAGGATAGCAGAAATGAAACAAATTGGAGAAGAGGAAAGGGTATTAAAAGCTGTTTCAAACTTATATAGAGAATTAGAAAGAGATGAGAACACGATCCCTTTTTCTGAAGTGCATTTTGAGAGAAATAATTATTTAGGAGAAACAGTATACCATGAATTATCAACCTATGAAATGGATGAAGAAGTAAGAAGACATCAAGAAATTTTACTAAGCAGATATTATCACGGTGATTTTAGTCAAGAACCTGTTCTTAGGATAAGAAAAAGTTGTTATTCAAGACCGCAAACAGAGTTCCCACATTCTGTACAATATCTTTTACGAACAACCAAAGAATATCGAGATGAGGGATTTTTATATAAGCGTTTTGTAATGCATGATATGATTCAATTACCAGAGTCTTTAGCATTACTACAACAATTAGAATGTGGTGATTTTTCAAGTATTCATTCTCATGATTTGACAGAGCAATTAAAAACATTTGTTGTGTCCAATCAACCAATTAAACATTTATCTCTAGATGAATTATCAGATATGTATTCGGTAGGATTAATACCAGGAAGGTATAGTGAAGTAATTCATACGATTGAAACAACAGGAAAAGTCCTACAAAAAGTAAGAGAAAATGAAGGAAAATAGAAGGCTTGTGAAAAGTCTTTTTTTATGATAAAATGTTTATGGAATTGCCCCATAGCCAAGCGGTAAGGCAGTGGACTCTGACTCCATCACGCGTTAGTTCGAATCTAACTGGGGCAGCCATTTAATTGTAGATAAAAGGTTGATAGGAGAGATCTTTTAAAGACGAAAGTCTTTTTTTTGTCAATTGAAAGAAAAAAGTAAAAATCTTGATTCCATTTTAGAAATAATATGATAGAATAAACATAGAATAGAATAAAAAGAGAAAAGAGGAATCAATATGCAATGTACAAATTGTGGAGCACAATTAATGGGGATTGAACATGCTTGCCCAGTTTGTGGTAGACCATTACCAACACAAGCACCACAACCAAATATGGCATCTCCGGACGTGGTACAACAAGTTGCAGATCCAAATCAAGTAACTACACCACCGGTATCGAATATGACACCTGCAACAATCCCAGAAGCAGCACCAACGAATAAAAAAGAAAAAGATAATAAAGGACTAATTATCATTATTTGTATTGCAATTGTTGTTTTATTAGGAATTATGGTTTATTTTGTGGTATTTGCCGGAGGAAAGAGTGATAATGCTTCTCAAACCACAAGTACATCTGAACCAACTCCTGCAGATGATACGACACAATCTTCTCCAACGGTTAATTATGCAGGATATACTTTCTCAGTACCAGCTACATATAAAACAAAAAAATCTGACATATATGGTTTAATTATATATAATGATTCTGAAATGTTTAGTATTGCAATTGATTATTCCAATAATTATGATGCATATAAAGCAAGTTTAACTCAAACTTATCCAGAATTAGCCAATAGTATAACAACCGTATCAGGTAGAGAATTTATTCCATTAATTTTAACAAATGAAGACAGCTCAAAAGCAACTCAATATGTAACCAAAAAAGACGAGACAACTACAATGGTAGGATTGGTATTACGTTCAGATAAGCAACCACCAACAACTTCTGAGTTCTCAGATTTAGCATCAATAATCGATAGTGGAATGGTAAATTCATCAGAAACAGTTACTCCAGGAGATGCTTTGGATGCAGGTACTAGAATTGGAATTATAACGTATACAGTAGATCCATCTGTATTTAGTTTTGAAGCAAAAGAAGGACAATAATCCTTTCTTTTTTTTGGATTATAGTGTAAAATGATAGTAGTTTAAAAAAGAGGTGTATTATGACAAACGAAGAAAGACTAGAATTAGCAAATTTATTATTTCCTAATTTAGAACATGAT
>CACZOQ010000058.1 GCA_902782835.1 uncultured Erysipelotrichaceae bacterium
AAAATACACCTCCTTTCGGAAGTGTATTTTAACACATTTTTATTGAACTGTTTTTTTATTGATGTCTACTCTAAGGGATGCAGTTCATTTAATCTTTGTTTTTTTAATATACTATTTTAGGTGTAGTTGTTTTTTGATATGCTATTTTATCTACATTATCACTTGGTTGTTTTGCTAAAGATTCAATGATTCTATCTATAAATCTATCCCTACTATCTTTATATAAGTAAAACAATTTTTCAGTTGCTACTTCTATCTCTTTTTCTTCAATTCCTAAGAAATTTGCTATGGATTCGGTAGTAAATCTTTTTTCATTTACATATCCTAGTCTTAAACATACTGAAATTGCTTCTGTTGGTGTTAAAACACTCATCATTTGGATAAAGGTAGGTTCTCCCATTATCCTTAACAATTCCTCATAATCATTTTTCGCAATATTATTACTTCTTTCTACAGCCTTGACTACTGAAGCTTCTATTTCATTAGTCTGATGTGGTAATTGTTGTTGTAAATTACTAACTCTTATTGATGCCTCTTCTTCATCTGGTTGATGGAGTAATGGTTGTTGTGTATTGCCAGTATCTATTGGTTTTTCTGATTGTTTTTCGACGTCTTTTGATTGTTTTGATTCTGGATTTATTATTGAATTCTTGCTTGACTTATTTGTATCTGCTACAGGTGATATTTCTTGCTCAGATTTTTTTGATTGATTTTCTAATTTTTCTGATATTTTACTTTCCTGTAATTTAGATGACTCTGGTTGGTTTGTTTTTTCCCTGCTATTTGATTGCTTCATAATGATTCTTTTTATTCTTGGAAGTAAGTAATTGTAAAATTTTATACTTTCTTTTTTTGTTAGGCCTCTACCATTTGGATTGTGCAGATCTTCTCCATATCGAACAAATAATAATTCTCTGTCATCTTCTGCTAAAGTTGCTATTGCCTTATCAATTTGTTCTTCCGTAATGCCTTCTAATAATTCATAAATTGTTTTTATTCTTTTTGATTTTTTAGGTATTTCTCTTTCACTATCTATACTTTCACTTCTGCTCTTTACAGTTTTTTCAGATAGAATATTTCTTATTTTTGGAATTATATAATCATAGAATTTTCTATTTTTAACTTCATTTAATTTTTTTCCATTAGGATGCTTTAAATCCTCTTCGCATTTAGCAATTATTAATGCTTGTTCTTCTTCTGTTAATGTTTCAATCGCACTATTAATTTGTTCTTCTGAATAATCTCTAAATATTTCATATATTGGCCTCATCTTTAACATTTTTGTAATCTTCTCCTTTTCTTCTAACTTTGAAATTCCCTTTTTATAGGCTTTATTCTTTTTTTTGGTTCTTTTATATTGTTCTCTTATTATCATTAGACTCTGTAATGCTGCTTCTGGATCATCTGTATATTCTGCTAATAGTCTTCCATATTTTGAATTTCTGATCTTATACAAAGCTTTGGATTCAATCTGACGTATTCTTTCTCGAGTTACTCCTTTTTCCTTTCCAATCTTTTCTAATGATTTTGGAATTCCATCCTCTATACCATATCTTAATTTTAATACTTCTCTTTCTTCATCTTTTAAGTCCACTTGTTGTAAAATAATTCTTCTTATATCTCTACGAGTATCTGTTACAACAACTTCTTCAGCAGGCATTGAATTGCTATCTGCTATAAAGTCTTCTATTTCACTTTCCTCATCATCACTAATTGTTCGATTGAGACTATCTGTATCAACTTGTCTTTTTATAATATATAATTTTTTTACTTGTTTTACGGATACTTTCATTTTTTTTGCAATTTCTTCTGGTGTTGGGTTTCTTTTTAACTCAGTTTGTAGATCATTAACTGTTCTATTAAATAATTTTAATTTATCGTTCATATGAACGGGAACTCTTATATTTCTTCCTTTATCTGCTATAGCTCTTTGTATTGCTTGATTTATCCACCAAGTTCCATATGTAGAAAACTTATTTTTTCTTTCTGGATCAAATTTATCGACTGCTTTCATTAAGCCTATATTTCCTTCTTGTATTAAATCTAAAAAGGGAACTCCTCTATTCACATATTTTTTTGCTATACTGACAACTAATCTTAAATTTGAATCAATTAATGTTTTTCTAGCTTGCATATCACCTATATTTTTCAATTTTCCTAGTTCTTCTTCTTGTTCTCTTGTTAATAATGGTATTTTAGAAATTTCTCTTAAATAAACTTTAATACTATCTTGCATTGGATTCATCATTTCATAAGTACTTTCTTCTGAATAAATACCATCTTCATCATATTCTTCTTCTAAAGTATCTTCATCATCTTCATCATCTTCATATTCTTCATCATCTTCTAATTCATGATCCAATTCCTCTGTTTCTTCAAGAATCACATCTAATGACTCAATATCTTCAAATTCAACTAGATTCTCGATATCATCTAGTTCTTCATCACTAATTCTTTCCCCTTTGATTTCAATTTCTTCTTGTAAGCAGTAAGATTCAATTGCTAATAGAATAAAACTATCTGTTATTACATTTTCTATTTGCCCATTATGAATAGCTTCTTTATTTTTCTTTACTACTCTTCTTATTATTTCTTGAAAAATATCATTTTTTGATAGTAATTCTGATATTATTTCAGGTTCTGGTGAGTAATTCATTGATTCAAAAAAACTACTAATTCTTTCTAATTGTTTGAATGCTTCTTTTGAACTATTTACAGACTTTATATTTGCATCTATGTAGTGATCTATTACTTGTATTGAAGTTTCTGAATTTAAGAATGCTTCTTGTATTTTCTTATATAGATTTTGAATTATATTTTTTTGTAAATGTTCTAAAAAGATATTGTCCTCTAATTGTTCTGACTTTATATCATTAATTTCTTGAATTACCATTTGATAGAATTCATCTTCTGATAGATTTAAAAATTGAAATGAAGTATATAGGCTTTGAATTTGTTTCTCATACAATTTATAAATTTCCGCAGAATCTAATTGTTTATAATTTTTATGCCCCGGCTTCAAACAGATTCCCCCTATTGTAATCTATTAGTAATCACTATTTAGTCTTTCTTGAATAATAATACTTTTTTTCTTTGTTTCTTTTTCTAAGTCTTGAATTGTAAATCCAAGTAACTTCGACAACTGAATCACTTCTACTAATAGTACTTTTATTGTCTCTTTTTTTAAGTTTTTGTTCAATTTTATTCCATATTTATATAAGATAAAGAATGTATCAATTATGTCTTTATTCTTACTTTTTGGAAAATCCTCCTCTAAAGAAATATTCATTATATTACATAAACATAGAACCATAAATAGACAATCAATATATTCTTCTAATACTTTTTCATTATTCTTTGTTTTTTTAGACCAATATTTAAAACATTTTGTTTCATTGGCTAATTCACCAAATTCTACTAATAATTCTAAAATATTTTTTTGTATGAATTCAGGTGATTTTATATCATATTGTAAAAGAAATAATTCATCTAAATATTTTGTTTCTTTATAAATATTTGCAAGTTCTCGCATAATAAACCTCTAACTAATCTCTTTTTTTAGACAGGTTTATAATACCATATTTTGTTTGAAACTTAAACTTTTTTTATATCTTTTGGTTTAAATATTGTATATAGTCTATTATATATCTTATTTTTAGGGTGTATGATATGGCAATGATGGAATAATTATTTCATTTTTTAGATAGTATAAATTATGTTGATAATGACCATTGCATTGGAACACTTTTCTATGGTAGTTATTTAACTGGATATTCAAATTCTCACTCAGATATTGATTTACATCTTGTATTTTATCTTGTATTTTAGGTACTATATGAAGATGAGAAGAAGATTCATCAATCTCGATTTATTCATTCATTCTTGTAAAAAAAAACAATCATTTCTGATTGATATCTATCTTAAAGTCCGAAAAAGTTCGAACAGATTCGTCAATGGTGCGAGTAACAGGAGTTGAACCTGCACGTCTGGGACACTAGATCCTAAGTCTAGCGCGTCTGCCAATTCCGCCATACTCGCA
>CACZOQ010000059.1 GCA_902782835.1 uncultured Erysipelotrichaceae bacterium
GAAGCATTCTTTGAATCATATACAGATTATGAAGAAATCATTGGTCAAATGACAAGAGATTGTCTAAAATATGGTGTTGTATTTATCTTCTCAACAAATGGACCAAATACTGTACGTTATCGCTTACGTCAGAACTTTAAACAAAATGTAGTTTTACAATTTAATGACCCAATGGATTATTCATCTGTTATTCCAGGTGTTCGTAAAAAAGAGCCATCAAAAGTATATGGACGTGGTATGATTTTATTAGATGGTATTTTCGAATTCCAAACTGGATATGCATATGCCGAAGAAAAAATATCAGATTATATTAAAGTAGTATCAACAAAACTAAATGAAATTTGTGACTATAAAGCCCAAAGAATACCAATCCTACCAGATGTAGTCAATCGAGAATTTGTCAGTCAATATCTAGGTTCTATAACAACAATCCCAATAGGAGTAGAAAAGGATACTCTAGAGCTTGCTACTATCAATATGCGTGATAAATTTATGTACAATATTACAGGTGAAGATGTATCTTCAGAACCACAATTCTTGTTAGGCCTATTAAATAATGTATTAGAGATTCCAAATACTGAGTGTATTGTATTTGATCCGAACAGTGTATTAGAAGGTTTGAATAAACCAAAAGTAACCTATAGTAAAGATACTTGCTATGAATCAATTGATAAATTGAATGAAGAATTTAATGCAAATAACCCAGAAAAAACAATCGTATGTTTCTTAATGAATGTTAACTCAATCTTAGGAAAGATTAGTTCTATTGAAAAAACGAAATTTACTACATTAATTGGCGATTGTAAAAAGAATAATAATATTAAGATATTCATGATTGATACAATTGATTCTATTAAGAGCATTAACTTTGAACCATGGTACAAAGGAAATGTTGACTTATCAGAAGGTATTTGGTTAGGAAATGGTATTGGAAACCAATTTACTCTAAAAGTAACAACCAATGCTCGTGTTTTAAGAGCAGAAGTTGCACCAGGATTCGGATATGTTATCCGTAAAGGAAAAGCATCATTAATGAAATTGATGTCTGACGATTAGGAGGAATAGAATGAATAATAAAATATTGATTGAATTAGAAATTCCATTAATTGAAAAAAAATATGATTTATTTATTCCGATTAATAAGAAAGTTGGAACAATAAAAAGATTAATTGAAGAAGCATTAGTAGAATTAACGGATAATGCTTATGTGATTAAAGAAGATACCAATCTTCATAGTAAAGATAATGGTATGATATATGATGTTAATAAAACAGTAAGAGATACAGATTTACAAAATGGTTCTAGAGTAATATTACTATAAGGAGGATTCTATGACAGATTATAATCAATATGTAACCGCAATAAATAAAATATTTGATAATCTTGCCAAAATGAAAGCAGGATGGAATAACCAAGACAATCATAATTATATTGAGAGTATTGAAGAATACAAACAAGTTGTAGCAAATGATGCCAATAAGTTTAAAACAGCAACGGCTGTTAAAAAAGAAGAAACTCCAGAAGCAGAACCAATTGAGAGTTTGGAGGCGTTAGGAAATGATTGATAAGTTAAAATATGAGGAAATTAGAAAAATATCTTCTGAATTAGAGCAACAAGCAGGTGTGATTTCAAAATTAATAGAAGGAAGAGAAGATGTCCCAGAATTAAAAGACTTTGTCTCAACGGTAGAAGGATATTCCAAATTTCTTAATAATACTGTTGATATTAACCAAGACGCTGATAATGCTATCAGAGAACTAAAAGAACATTTAAAAAAATAAGAGCTTTCTAATGAGAAAGCTCTTTTTTATAAAAGAAAAGAATTAAAACTCAAAATATTTTAACTCTTTTTTTACAGAACAATCAATTCCAGTAATATAACTAATATCTGGAAAGATTTGTTTTAAATCAATATTTTTTCCATTAAGATAATCAAAACTAGCACAAATAGTAACTTTAGCTTGTTTAATGGCTTTTAAATATAAATCAACAAAAGACTCTGTACTTGTTATATCGTAAGAAGTAGGATATCTCCATAATGAATGATTATTATTCAAATAATGATGTCTATCCTCTAATGGATAGTGATAACTAACAGCTTCAAACCGAAAACAATTACGAGGAGTAAAAGTATCAATTATTTTGTATATTTCTTTCTTAACACCATGAGGATCCTTTCGGAATACATCAATAGCGGCCTTCATTTGTTTTAAGGATTTGTAATAAATTGGACTCATATTATGTAAATGAAAAGTATGATTAAAAGTCTCATCAATCGTTTGAATAAGAGAAGGTGAAAAACTTCTAAGATCAAAACAAAATCTTGTAATATCAAATTGATATGGATTTTGCTTAGCTCTTCTTCGAATCATATCATTATCTAAAAAAGTTTCCATAAAAGAATGAGCATTATTATATTTATATGTATTAGGTTTCTTTTTTCGAAAAACACCCGTTTTATATATAATATATGGATGAACCGTTGCATCTAAAATAAAATGACAAATAAATCCGACTAAAAAAGAATATGTATCAGGATCCTCTCTTTTATGATCACGCATAGTTTGCAATAAATTTAGAAAGAACTCTTGTGTTTGATGAGTATGAAAATAAGTATTAAATGTACGGATTTTTTTCCCTGGCATAATAGAAAATAAATTATAAAACATCAGACTATCTGTACCTTGAGAAAACATCTTACAACGACATAAATCTAATTTTTGACTAATTTCTGTTGGTAAAATATCATATACATCTTTCGCAAAAAAAGAGTGAACAACAGTAGATGGCATAAAATCCCCCCCATAATAAGAATATTCATTTATGATTATAACATATATTTTCAATATTTTTCATCCTTTTAAAATAATAATATGATATAATCTATAATAGGTGAGACTATGATAGAAAAGCAGTTTAAAAATTTAGAAGAACAAATAGAAATATTAAAACATAAAGGTATGATAGTCGACAATGAAAGATATGCGAAAAAGGTTTTATTAAGAGAAAATTACTTTTTTTTAAATGGATATCGTCATTTGTTTTTAAAATCCGAAGAAGACCGTCATTTTAGGGAAGGAACTACCTTTGAAGAAATGTACAGTTTATTCTTATTTGATCGTTCTCTACGAAATATTCTATTTAAATACTTATTAGTAATAGAAAATAATTTAAAATCTATTATTTCTTACCAATTATCTAAAAAATATGGTTATCGTGAAAGAGATTATTTAAAAGAAAAGAATTTTACAACTCTTCCAGAAAAACAAGCACAATTAAATGATTTATTAAAGAAAATGAAAAGACAAATTCGTGTAAATGGATCTCAACATTCAGCAACCCTACACTATGTATCAAACTATGGATATATTCCACTATGGATATTAGTAAAAGTCCTTTCCTTTGGAATCGTCAGTGAAATGTATCAAATTTTAAAAGAAGAAGATAAAAAGGAAATTGCTAAAATATATGAAATTGATCCTGATATTTTTGCAGTATATTTACCAATTTTATCCAATTATAGAAATTTATGTGCACATGAAGATATTCTATATGAAAACAGAACACAAAAGGCAATTGATGATACAGTATATCACCAGTTATTAAAAATTCAAAAAGAAGAAGAAGAATATACAAAAGGAAAAAATGATTTATTTGCTTTAATTATTATTATGAAACAGCTACTTCAATATGAAGAGTTTAAAAATATGACATTAGAAATAGAAAATGTAATTGGAACCCTTAATTATAATTTACATACAATTCGAATGAATGATGTATTCAATAAAATGGGATTTCCAGAAAATTGGAGTGAGCTTGCAAATATAGAAAAGGAGATAGAAGAGAATGAATAAAAAAAGTATTGCCAAAGAAACATTTTTAATTATCTCCTCTTTTTTAGTAGGAGGAGTTGTTATGCTGGCAATCGTTCACTTTACTCCACTAGTAGAAAGTATCATAGGTTCTAAAAATAATTATGTAATTACAAAAAATGATACGAAAGTATATGAAAAAAATTCTCTAGCAGCTTCTGTAGCCAAAGTATATGATGCAGTCGTTTTAATTCAAGGATATAATAATGGCAATGTCAACAATTCAGGGACAGGATTTGTTTATAAAGTAGATCATAAATATGGTTACATATTAACAAATGAGCATGTTATCAAGAATAGTGAAACCATCAATATAACAACAACCAGTGACGAAGAAGGAATGGCCCTTGTCTTAGGAAAAGATGTATATCTAGATATAGCAGTGTTAAGAGTCGATAAAAAATATGTAAAGATGGTAGCAGAATTAGGAAAGAGTGAAACAATGAATTTAGGAGATTCGATTTTTACGGTAGGATCTCCACTAGGATATGATTATAGAGGAAGTGTAACATCAGGAGTTTTATCAGGCAAAGATCGATTAGTAACCATTCCCTACGAAAAAGGTGGAAATGAAGAATCCGTTGTAAGAGTATTACAAATAGATGCATCTATTAATCCAGGAAACAGTGGAGGACCATTATTAAATGTTAATGGTGAAGTAATTGGAATTTGTTCCATGAAATTAGTGGACGATACCATAGAAGGAATGGGCTTTGCAATACCAATAGAATACGCAATTAGTCATGTAGAAACATTAGAAAAAGGGCAAAAAATCAAATGGCCTTTTCTAGGAATCACGATGGTAAATACAACGGAAAGTAGTACTTTAAAAAAGAATAACATCAAAATTTCGTCTGATATTAATGAAGGAGTCGTTGTCATTAATATAAAAGAAAATTCAGGAGCAGCAAAATCAGATTTAAAAAAAGGAGATATTATTACCAAAATCAATGAGAGTAAAGTAAAAAATGTTGCATATTTGAAATATGAATTATATCAATATCAAGCAGGAGACACAATAGAAGTAACATATAATCGAAATGGGATTACTAAAAAAACTAAGATTACATTAACAGATTCTATAAATGAATAGAAGGTGGAATGAAATGGAACACAATCTATTAGAAGAAAAAGTAAATCTATTAGAAAAGAGAATTCAGAAACTAGAAGCAAAAGAAAGAACTCGTCAAATACTAGGAATAGCAAAGTTAATTGTTGGAATATTAATCATGATTATTCTAATAGTAAGTCTTTTTTCTATATATAATACGATATCGAATACAATTAATCCTTACGAACAGATTACAGGAACAAGTAAAGATTATAACATGGATGGAATATTAGAAGAATTTTTTAAATAAAATGTATATTTGATAAAAAAAATATGCTAAAATTAAGAAAATAGGGAGTGATACAAGTGAATAATATGAATGATTTAAATAGTATGAATCAAAACCCTACAGGACAAATGCCTACAGATATTTATAATCAGCCACCAATTGGTAGCGGAATTCCGCCTACAACCCAACCTGTAGTTGAAAATACACAAGTTTATAATCAATCCGTTCAACCGACAATGGATCCAAACCAAGCAAATAATGCCTATGCTCAACCAACAATGGATCCAAATCAAGCATATAATGCCTATGCTCAGCCAACAATGGATCCAAATCAAGCATATAATGCCTATGCTCAACCAACAATGGATCCAAATCAAGCATATAATGCCTATGCTCAACCAACAATGGACCCAAATCAAGCATATAATGCCTATGCCCAACAACCAGTAAATAATAATATGATGGGAAATACTCAGCAGCAAACGACTCCAGGTGCAGCAACTACAAGTCCAAATCAAACTGTAACTCCAAAAGAAAAACCAGTTGAGGAAGAATTATTAGAATGCTTTGTTGGTAATAATTACAAAGATATCTGTGATAGTCCATTTAACATTGGAGCCTTTTTCTTTGGTATAGCTTATTTATTCTATCGAAAAATGCTCTTAATAGCATTAGGAATTATGCTTATAATAATATTTTTACCAATAGGTTTATCATACTTTACTCCATTGAGTTTAGAAACAACCCCTAGTATTGTTGCTTTAGCAGAAAATATTTTATTAGCATTCTTTGTCAATAAAATTTATATTAATCATGCGAAGAAAAAGGTAAGCAAAATTCAAAAGAAGAATCCTGGAAAATCAATTGAAGATTTAAAACGAATTTGTGGTAGAAAAGGTGGAACAAGTATTGGTGCTGCTATCTTAGGAACAATAGGATCATTGCTCATTATATTTATTATCTATGCATTATTATTATTTGCAACAATGCTATCCGTTCTTTATTCATTCTTTGGTATCAATGGTATGAAGGTTTCAACAACTACTAATGGAGAAGATGATGCTTATGCTGTACTATTTACGGAAGATGTAGAAAGCAATTCAAAAAGTGTTTTTAACGTTCAACCTCCTGAAATATTTGAAGCAATTGGTAATACAGGAGATGACTATGAATTTTCCTATAAAGCAAGTGGAACAAATTATGGCCCATTAAGTTGTACATTTAGTATAGACACCATGACAGATATTAAAGAAACACCAGAAGAAATATTATCTTCTTATCAAAAAAACTTCCCAGATAGAAGTCCAAGTCAAGCAGAAAAAGTAATTTACAATAATATAGAATGGTATAGAATGAGTACTAGGTATAAAGATTCAACAATTATCTATTACCTAGCAAAATCAAATAATGATTTATATCGTGTCGAGTATTTAATATCTGATAGTGGCCCACCAGAATGTCAAAATTATTTAGAACCTACTATGTATGGAATTACAAGAAAATAAAAAAGATCACTTTACGAAAGTGACCTTTTTTAGTTTGTAGATTTTCTAGCTTTATAAATACCAAAACAGATAGCAGCAACAATAACAAGAATAATAATTAGAGAAAGAACATCACTACCTGTAGATGATTTCTTGTTACCTTTTTTCTGATTGGAAGATACAAGCTTCATGATATCATATCTCTCATCAACTGCAGTATCATATTCAGATTTGATTGCTTCTAAAATTTCATCTTCATAAGATTCAGCAAAACCATTCCAAGATTTATTACCGACTATGATGTAGGGAACACCGCTTGCTTCTTCTCCTCGTGTATCAGCAACTTCTTCCATTAATTTGGCATTATCTTCATTATACCAAGTCTCATAATCAACAACTTTGAAATATTCTCCATATTCTTCTTCGATAGAACTAAACCATTCCTCTGCTTCCTGACAATGAGGACATCCTTCTCCTCTAAATAGGTAAACATTTACCTCTTTTGATTCTTCAGCAGCAACAGTTTCTGGTGCCTCTTCATCATCTGCCAATACAGAAAAAGGAAGAATCAAAACTGCCAATACCATAATTAATAAAAACTTTAAACTCTTCATTCTTTGACCTCCTAAGAATATAATATCATAAAAAAAAGAAAGAATAAAAGAAAACTATGAAGAAAACCCGAAAATTTCAGTTTTTTTTCACAAAGATAAAACGGAAGTATCAAACGGAGGAATAAAACTTTCCGTAGCTGTTTCACCTTCTTGAATGAGTGCTTTTTCAACGCCTAAAGATAAAGCATATTGAATAACATCATCATATTCTTTAGAAGTAACCCTTCGATTTAACTGTTCATATAAGCACATATTTACCGGTGTATATTGATTCATAATACTAATATAAATATCATTATGATATGTCTGGTATAAATAATGAATAATTTCTTTAGCATCTCTAGTATGACCTGGTAAAATTAAAACCCGAACGACGATCCCTTTCTTTAACATACCATCCTCATCAATTTCACATTTTCCAACTTGCCTATACATTTCATCAATAGCCATTGTAGCAGTTTCAAAATAATCTGAACATCCAGAATACTTCAAGGCAAGAGAGTCATCATAATACTTTAAATCTGCTAAATAAATATCAACTAATCCTTTCATTAGCATCAATGTTCCAACATTTTCATAACTACTGGTGTTATAGACAACAGGTATTTGCAATTCTATATTTTTGATTTTTTTCAACACACTAGCAATTTGTGGAACATAGTGAGTAGGTGTTACCAAATTGATATTATGAGCGCCATCTGACTGCAACTTCAACATAATCTCATGTAGCTTTTTGTTAGAAATATCTCGTCCATACCCATCAATACTAATCTTTCGGTTTTGGCAATATAAACAGCGTAAATTACAATGAGAAAAGAATATTGTTCCACTTCCTCTTTCTCCAGAAATAAAAGGCTCTTCCCACATATGAAGACTATAATATGCTACACGAACTTTATTAGTAGCTCCACAATATCCCTTCATAACATATCGGTTAACACCACATTTTCTAGGGCATAAATTACAATTTTTAAGTAATTCCATTCAATCATCCCATTTCCATCTGTTTAAAAGAATTATACTACAAAAAAAATAATTAAAAAACCAAATTGACAAGATAGCGAGTAAGAATTAAAATGAAATTAGAAAGGAGAATGAAAATGAAAAAATATATTGCAGAATTCATTGGAACACTCGTACTAGTATTATTTGGAACAGGAGTTGCTGTTATAACGGGAGGAAATCTAGTAGCAACCGCTTTAGCATTTGGTTTAGCAATCGTTGCCGAAGCGTATGCGATAGGAAAAATTTCGGGTTGTCATGTCAATCCAGCTGTATCTTTAGCCATGTTAATTACAGGTAAAATGAATAAAAAAGATTTTGCCGGGTATGCAGTGGCTCAAGTATTAGGAGCAATTGCTGGAACCGCTATATTATTTTTTATTTTATCAGGAACCGATTTAGGAACAGCTTCTTTAGGAGCAAATTATTATGGAGAGTTTTCTGATAACAATATTAGCCTAGTTTCTGCTCTTATTACGGAAGTGGTATTAACCTGTGTATTTATTTATACAATCTTAGGGGTAACTAGTGATGATAAATATGCTGGTGTTGCAGGAATTGTCATTGGATTAACATTAACTTTTGTTCACTTAATTGGTATTCCATTAACAGGTACTTCTGTCAATCCAGCTAGAAGTTTAGCACCTGCAATTTTCTTAGGAAAAGCTGCCTTAAAACAAGTATGGGTATTTATTGTTGCCCCACTTGTAGGTGGAGCTTTAGCAGCTTATTTATATCAATATTTAAATATCGAAAAAGGAAAAAGAAAATAATAAGAGAAGCATCCATAAGGATGCTTTTTTATATAAAAAAAAGATGTTAACGATTCGCATCTTCTTCTGTTTGAAAATCAACATCTAATAATAAATTTTGAGTAATTGCTTTTCTCTCTTCCTTGGTTTCACTATATGAATAAATATAACAGTCTAGCGCTTCCCATAAAGAGAATGAAAACAAGAATCCCAAAACTTCTAAGAAAAATTCAGATCCCATATGATAAGCCATAAATAAATAACTGAAAAAACATAATAACCCTATCACAACTAAGCCTAAAATTTTATTTCGATACTCATTATATCGTTTCTGCGCTTTATATAATTCAATAGCATAATGTTCTTTTAGAATATGTCGAACTCTTTCTTGATCTTTTGGACTAAGAGAAATTCCTAAAATATGTAAATGTATTTTAATAGTACTATCTAACATCGAAGTTTTTTCTTCAATAAAATCATATATATCAGACACCAAATCAGTCTGATCTCTAACGGTTCTTGAATCAAATAATTCGTCAATTTCATGAATTATTAAAAAGATATCGGCATCTCCATCAGAAGTTAAAAATTCATTCCGAATATATCCATCCAAATATTGTTTATTTGAATATAGTTTAATTTTTTCATCCATTTTCTTTTTGAAATCATCCATATTATCACCTTAATTATATTATAATACAAATAATAAGTTTTTATGAAAGAAAATAGAAAAGTATGATAAAATAAAAATAGAATAAGGAGGAACATATGAATAATAACATTGTATTATTTTTAATGCTTGCTGTTGGATTTTTATTAATAACAGTCATAATTGATAGAATTTTAAATAAGGATGATGAAGAACATAAAGAATTATTAGAACAAAATCATTCTGTTCCTATATTAGAAAAAGAAACAGATTTTTCTAAATTAATACAAAGTTTTTCTAAAGAAGCTAATCCCTTTCAAATACCAATAGGAACGACAGAAGAAAAGAATATTAAAAGTATTTCACTAAAAGAGAACTTACTCGTTTTAGGAACAACAGGTGGAGGAAAGTCTATTTTGTTGAATGAAATCATTTCAGCAATCGCGATGAATTATACGAAAGAAGAAATTCGAATAGTAACAATGGATACTAGTATTGTAGAATTAAGTAGTTTTAATGGAATTCCACATTATATAAAAAACACCATTAGTAATCCTCAAGAAATTACGGAAGAATTAGAAACAATCAAAAAAGAAATTGAAAATAGAAAAAATAAAGAAAATCAACCTACTCTAGTTGTCGTAATGGACGATTTGTTTGATATTTGTTCTTACTCCAAAAATAATCAGGTATTATTAGAAGCATTATTAGAAAATGGGCCCAAAGAAAATGTATATTTCATCATCGCAACAGATACACCTAGTAAAGAATTATTAACAGAAAATATGAAAAAACAAATCAATGGAATTTGTTACTTAACATTAGCTCCTGGAGAAGCAAAAGACTTTGCATTTGAAAAAGAACTAACAAATGAAGAACAAGATTTTCTAGCAACGATAGGAAACATGATTTATAAAGAAGGAAATATCAAAGAAAGAATAATTGTACCAGAAGTATTAGAAGAAGAAATGAAACTAATAAAGAATGGCTTTTAAAGTCATTCTTTATTTTCTTCTAAATAGTTTTCTAAATCTTCTTTCCAACTTGTTCCACAACAAGCATCCTCACACATCATGGAAGCTTCAAAGTTTTTAACAGCATTAAATAGTTTGGAAATACCTTTACGATCTTTTTTACAATTTGCAATATTATCTTCTGAAATTCCTAATTCTCCTCCTGTTTTGTAAGAATCAATATCTGCCCCAATATAAACAAATTCCCAATCTGAATTTTTTTGAATTAAGTTTCGAATCGTCTTTTGGTCAAACTCCTTAGAGGCATTTTCATACCCATCCGTAATAATAACAAATAATACTTTATCAGTATCCTCGTGACGAATATAAGTAATTGCATTCCCTAAAGCATCATATAATGCTGTACATCCTCCTACATAATACTCTTTTTCCGTAAGAGGCTGAACCTGATGAATAGAATTTCTCTTATATAAGAAAGAATAATTATCACTAAATAAAATAGTACTGATATTCGTTTCAAAAGAATTATTTTTTTCCTTTTCTAAATATTCATTATAACTACTAATCGTAGCCTCCTCACTGCCGCCCATTGATCCACTCTTATCTAAGACGAAAACAACATCTAATTTTTTTTCATTTTTTTTCATATGATCTCTCCTTTTCTTGATATAATAATAAAAGAAAAAAAGAATGAATTGGTCGCTTAAAAGGAGACATTTATGAATATTCAAAAAAAATTAGAAAAGTATTTACAAGAACATTTAGAAGGAAGAAAAACAC
>CACZOQ010000060.1 GCA_902782835.1 uncultured Erysipelotrichaceae bacterium
AAAAAAGAATAAAAAGGAATACTAAAGATTAGAGGTGAATGATATGAAATATACCAAAAAAGATTTAGGATCCTTCGGACTACATTTAATCCATACCAACAAGTTTAAAACGATAACCATAAAAGTCATGTTCCATACTCCCATTCAGAAAGAAGAAATAACGAAAAGATGCATCTTATCAGACATTTTATTACAATCTTCTAAAAAATATGAAAGTAAGAGGAGTCTAACAATCGAAGCAGAAGAATTATATTCTGCGGAAGTAGGAACTAGTACGCAAAGACTAGGAAATTATATTTTTACTAGTTTTATTTTGCAAGCATTAAATGATCGATACACAGAAGAAGGCAATTTAGATAAATCAATAGCGTTCTTAAGTGAAATTCTCTTTCAACCAGATGTCGAGAAAAAAGCCTTTCAAAAAGAAAAATTAGATCTCGCAAAATATAATGCTGTATCCAATATGAGTATGATCAAAGAAGATGCTGCAAGCTATAGTACAATTCGTATGTTAGAAGCATATGACAAAGAAAGCCCAATCTCTTACCGTATGTCTGGATATGTAGAAGATATTGAAAAAGTAACAGAAGAAAATCTTTACGAATGTTATCAAAAAATGATTGATAATGATTATGTAGATATTTTTGTAGTTGGAAATTTTGATAATAAGGAAATGCTTTCTCTAATAAAAAAATACTTTAAATTTAAAAAAGTTAAAAAGAAAAAAGCTAGTTATTATTTACCAGTTAAGAAACCAAGAAAAAGAAGACTATTTGCCAAAGAAACAATCGATAATACACAATCTAAATTATCAATTGCATGTCCAATTGGGAAATTAACTCCCTATGAAAGAGATTATTCTTTAGTTCTAGCTAATCTAATATTAGGTGGTTGTACAGATTCTAAACTCTTCCAAGAAGTACGAGAACAGAATTCGTTATGTTATACCATTCATTCTATGGCTAGTAAACTAGATAGTTTATTATTAATCAGTGCTGGAATTGATCGAAATCATTTTCAAAAAACAGTAGAATTGATTACTCAAAATTTAAATAAAATGAAAAAAGGAAATATTACGAGTAAAGAAATAGAAACAGCAAAAGAGTTTTATCATACCTCCTTAGAAGAAATCGAAGAAAATGAAAATACAATGATAAATGAAATATTATCAGAAGAAATATTAGGTCTAGAACCGATTGCAACTCGTTTAGAAAAAATGAATAAAGTACGGAAACAAGATATTATAAAAGTATGTAAAAAAATCAATATGGATACCGTATTTTTATTAGAGGGGGTAAAGAATGAAGAAAGTTAGTCTAAAAGGATTAGACATGGATTATTATACGGAAACATTAGAAAACGGTTTAGAAGTATTTCTAGTTCCCTATGATAATAAAAAGAATTACTTTATCAGTTATGCTACACGTTTTGGTAGTGATGTTTTAGAATTTACAACCAAAGAAGGGGAAACCATAAAACCACCGCTAGGAATTGCTCACTTTTTAGAGCACAAAATGTTTGAAGAAGAATCCGGCGAAGATCCCTTTTCATTCTTTTCCAAAAGTGGTACAGATGCTAATGCATCAACTTCATTTGATAATACTCAGTATATATGTTATGGAACAAAAGAGTTTTCTAAAAATTTAAGATATTTATTACAATTTGTAAATAACCCATACTATACAGATGAAAATGTCGAAAAAGAAAAAGGAATTATATCAGAAGAAATCAAAATGTATCAAGATATGCCAGATTTTCAATTGGAAATGAAAATCAGAGAATGTCTCTATCAAAATCATCCAAGAAGAATTGATATTGCAGGTAGTGTAGAAGAAATCTTAAAAATAACAAAAGAAGATTTATACTCTTGTTATCATAATTTCTATATACCAAATAATATGTTTATTTTAATTGTGGGAAACTTTTCCATAGAAGAAGCAATGGATATTATAATTGATGAAGTAGGATATAAAAATAAAAAAGAATTACCAAACATCAAAGAAGTAAAAGAACCAAAATCTGTATTAGAAAAAGAAGCAACATTTACTTCATCCAATATTGAATTACCAAAAATAGCGTATGGCTGGAAAGTTCCTCTAAAAGACCTAAAAATGAAAGATTTAGAATTGGATTTATATCTTCAAATGCTTACAACAATATTATTTGGCTCTTCCTCTGAATTTAGAGAACGAGTAAGGAAAGAAAAACAAATGAATAATATTTATACTGAATGGGAAAAGATTGAGGATTATAAAACATTCTATTTATTAGCATCTACAGAAAAACCAGATGAATTAATAAAGGCCATTGAAGAAGAATTTAAAAATATAACAATTACAGAGAAAACCTTTAATCGAATTAAAAAAGTATGGATTGCTAATGAAACAAGAATGATTGATAATATAGAAGCAACAGTAAGTAATAGCTATGAAGATATTTTAAAATATGGAAAAATAATTCCTAATAAAATCGATATTATAAAAGACATGAAAGCTAAAAAATTAGATTCATTAAGAAAACAATTAGATTTTAAAAATATTAGTATTGTCAAAATGCTTCCGAATAAATAAGGAAATGTCGAAAAGATATTTTCTTTTTTTATTGAATCTGCTACAATAAAGATAGAATAGAGGTGTTCATATGGATTTCAAAATTGGAGATGAAATTGAAGACTATCAAGAAGAAGGAGAAGAACCAAGAAAAAGTAGTAAACTTCCTCTTATTATTGTAATTATTGTAGCAATTCTATGTGGATTATTAGTTTTTGTTGTTAGTAATGCAATATTTGGAAAGAAAGTTATTAAAAGAGATCCAGTAGTAAGCACTCCGTTAAGTTTGACAGAAGAGAATGTTCAAATTCTATATCAATATGTTACTTATGGAACTAGGGGAGTAAGAAATGATAAATTCTTAAAAGAACAAAATGTTACACTAGATTCTTTTAGTAATCAAGAAAGATTCTATTATGCATTACAATTTGCTCAAGTAGAAGATTTTATTAGTACTGGAAAAACAAACGATAAAGGGAAAAAGATTTATAGAATAGCATCTTCACAAATACAAAGTTATATGAAAAGATTCTTTGGTGGAGAAGTTACATATTCAGAAAATGCAGTGATTACGTATCCATTCAGTTTCCGCATTAATAATCAAAATGTAGGAATAATGACATATTCAGAAGAAAAAGGTGGATTTGAAACAATCTTTGATGGTTTAGAAGAAGACATTGTAGATAACTCAATTGTCAAGCCATACTATACAGAGTTAGTAAATGCTTATAAAGAGCCAGATGGTTCTTATAAATTAGTAGAGAAAGTAATCTATACCGTAACAGAACAAGTAGGAGAAACCTATACAGTATATATTTATAAAGATTATGCTCATACAATGTTAATTGAAACAAAAACCAATCAAACTGCAGAAATGTTAAAGAATTACCCAATTGAATTGGAAGATTACAAAGACAAAGCATCAACAGTGACCTATTTATTTAAAATAGATGATGATGATTATACATTGTATTTTGATAGTAGTTCCATTACAACAAATTAGAAAAGTACTGTATAAGTACTTTTTTTATGATATAATAATGGAGTTTAGGAGGACTTATGAAACAGGATAATATTCGAAACTTTTGTATCATTGCACACATAGATCATGGAAAGAGCACACTAGCGGATCGAATCTTAGAGAGAACGGGAGCAATCGATAAAAGAGAATTAAAAGAACAAATGTTAGATTCTATGGATTTAGAAAGAGAACGTGGAATCACTATTAAATTAAATGCTGTTCAATTAGTGTATAAGAAAGAACAAGAAGAATATATGCTAAATCTAATTGATACTCCAGGACATGTAGATTTTTCTTATGAAGTATCTCGTAGTCTAGCTGCCTGCGAAGGAGCAATTCTTGTAGTAGATGCCTCTCAAGGAGTAGAAGCCCAGACGTTGGCAAATTTATATCTAGCTTTGGATAATAATTTAACCATTATCCCTGTAATCAATAAAATAGATCTTCCATCCGCTGACCCTGAACGTGTCATTAAAGAATTAGAAACAATTGGTTTCGACAGAAAAGAGATTGTTTTAACAAGTGCCAAAACAGGAACAGGAATTGATGAATTATTAGATAAAATAATCGATGTGATTCCTTCACCATCAGGAGATAGTAAAAAATCATTAAAAGCATTAATCTTTGATAGCTTATTTGATGCCTATCGAGGAGTGATTACGAGTATTCGTATTGTAGATGGTGAAGTAAAAAAAGGAGATATCATTCAAATGATGGAGACGAAAGCAACATACGATGTTGTTGGACTATCCGTAAATACTCCAAAAGAAAAAGAAGTATCTTCCCTAAAAGCAGGAGAAGTAGGCTATTTATATGCATCCATAAAGAGTATTCAAGATGTTCATGTAGGAGATACCATTACCAAAGAAGATAATCCTGCTACTGAAAAATTACCAGGTTATAAGCCAATGAAACCAACGGTATATTGTGGCCTATATCCAATTGAATCCAATAAATTTGAAGATTTAAGAGAAGCTTTAAATAAATTAAAACTAAATGATTCAGCTCTATCTTTTGAACCAGAAACATCCAAAGCGTTAGGATTTGGTTTCCGTTGTGGGTTCTTAGGATTATTACACATGGAAATCATTGAAGAAAGAATTGAAAGAGAATTTGGAATTGATTTAATCGCAACATCTCCATCCGTTGTTTATGAAGTAGAAAAGACAGATAAAACCAAAGTAATTGTGGATAGTCCTGTAAAAATGCCACCAAGAGAACATATATCAAAAACATACGAGCCATATGTAAATTGTAGTATATTTACTCCAAGTACATATATAGGACCTTTAATGGAATTATGCCAAGATAAAAGAGGTACTTTTCTAAATATGGATTATTTGGACCAAGAACGAGTAACGATTCACTATGAATTACCTTTATCAGAAATTGTATATGACTTCTTTGATCGCCTAAAAAGTTCGACCAAAGGATATGCATCCTTTGACTATGAAATCATAGGATATAAAGAGAGTAATCTAGTAAAAATGGATATATTATTAAATGGAGAAACTATTGATGCTTTAAGTGTCATTGTTCATAAAGATTTTGCTTATCAAAGAGGAAGAACTGTTTGTGAAAAATTAAAAGATATTATTCCAAGACAATTATTTGAAGTACCAATACAAGCTGCCATAGGTGGTCACGTAATTGCTAGAGAAACAGTAAAAGCTCTTCGAAAAGATGTTCTTGCTAAATGTTATGGAGGAGACGTTACTCGAAAGAAAAAATTATTAGAAAAACAAAAAGAAGGAAAGAAAAGAATGAAACAAATTGGTAATGTTGAAGTCCCACAAGAAGCATTCTTATCCATTCTTTCAACAAAGGAGTAAATATGGATCATAAACAAGTAATAGCAGAAGCCCAAACCTATGTCAGTACAGATATGACAATCAATGAATTAGCGAAGCATTTTAAAGTTTCTAAAAGAACGATACAACTACATTTAGGTAGAGTAGATATTTTAGGAGAAGAGTTACATAAGTTGGTTATCGTAAAAAAGTCTGCCAATGAAATAGCAGGTCGAAAAAAAGGTAAAAAGGGCAATAATTATTCTAAACATACACCAGAAGAAGTTATGAAAATAGCGCAAGTGATTATCCATGACCAATTAACATATAAAGAAGCAGAAGAATTATTTGACATTCCTTCCTCAACAATCCATGACTTAGTACATCGATCTTGCATAGATGATGAAACAAAAGCAAGATTAGATTTAGTAGCTTATGCCAATACTATACAAAAAACAACAGACCAAATTGAGGAACACAGGCGATGATAAAATCTTGCTATATCCATATACCATTCTGTAATAAGATTTGTTCTTATTGCGATTTTCCTAAATTATTAAATCTAGAAAAATATAGAAGGAACTATTTAGATGCATTAGAAAAAGAAATAGATTCAATTTATAAAGGAGAAGTACTAGATACAATCTATATAGGAGGAGGAACTCCTAGCTGTCTAAGTTTGAATGAATTAAAAAGATTATTCCAAATAGTAAAAAAATTCAAAGTAAGTAATAATCTAGAATATACAATAGAAGGTAATTTTGAAAGTACGACAGTCGATAAGTTAAAACTATATCGTGAATTTGGAATCAATCGATTAAGTTTTGGATTAGAATCAATCAATCCAGATAATCTAAAGCTATTAGAACGATCTATTAATACAAAACAAGTAGAAGAAGTATTACAAGTATCTAGAAAATTAGAGTTTCAGAATCATAATATCGATTTAATGTATGCTTTACCAAAAGAATCATTAGAAGTATTAAAAAAAGACTTAGAATATGTTTTCTCTTTGAATGTAGAGCACATATCTACTTATTCTTTAATAATAGAAAATCATACTAAATTAAAAATAAATCAGATTCAAAATATTGATTCCAATTTAGATGCAATCATGTACGAAGAAATTATAAAACAAATGAAAGAACATGGATATCAACATTATGAAATCAGTAATTTTTCAAAACCAGGATATGAATCAAGACATAATACAACATATTGGAATAATGAGGAGTATTATGGATTTGGTTTAGGAGCTAGCAGCTATATTCAAAATGAACGAATAGAAAATACAAAATCAATAACAAAATATTTATCTCATCAATATAGAAATAATATAGAAACCATTTCTATCAAAGATAAAATCGAATATGAAATATTATTAAATCTAAGAAAAAAAGAAGGAATCTCTTTACTACAATTTCAAAAAAAATATCATAAACCATTAAATCATTATTATGATTATCATTACCTAGTAGAAAATGGATTCTTAGTTGAAACAGAAAAGCATCTTTTCATTCCAGAAGAGAAATGGTATATTAGTAATGAAATTATTGTGCAGATGTTAGAAAGGGAAAAATATGAATAGAGAAGAACTGTTTTTAGATGAATTAGAATATATTAAAGATGAAAAACTTGCAGAATCATTATTAAAAATAATAGAATTGTTACCAGATTATTGGTTTAAAGAACCAGCTTCTTCTACGGGTAAGTATCACCCAGAATATGCTTTAGGAGAAGGTGGACTATTAAGACACTCGAAAGCTGCTATGAGAATAGGCTATGAATTATTACAGGATTCTTGTATCGGAAATAAATATACAAATCATGAAAAAGACTTAATGTTAATAGCGTTATTAGTCCATGATGGTTTAAAACTAGGTCTTCCACAAGAAAGATATACTCGTTTTGATCATCCGATTCTTATGGCAAATTATATATTAGAAAAACAAAAAGAAATAGCTCTATCAAAAGAAGATGCAGCTTTCATAGCAGATGTTATTAAAACACATATGGGACCTTGGACAACAGATTATAATGGAAATGAAGTTCTAGAAAAGCCAAAAACAAAATATCAGAACTTTGTTCACATGTGTGATTTTTTAGCAGCTAAAAAATTTTTACAAGTCCCATTTGATAAAGAAAACCATATAAGTGTCTAATGACACTTTTTTCGTTGTCATTTCAAGAAAAATTTGATATTATAAGAATGAGGTAGATAGAAATATGAAGAGTAGAAAAAGGAGAAAAAAGAAAAAATCACAAATCATGAAGAAAATGATTCCCTGTATACTATTATGTATATTAGTGATTTTCTTTGCTTATATTATCTTTCAAACCAATATACTTGCTCCTCATATAAATGAAACAACTGCTAGCTACATATCTTTTAATAATAAAAATACAACCGATATGTTAAAAATTAAAAATCTTGAAAAAATGAATGATGAAAGAGGAAAAAGTGTCTTAAATCAGAAATTTGTATCCATCAAAGTAACAGGAGAGAAAAATAAAGAATATGAAATTATTCTATATTCAAATGAAAATACAATCGAAGAAAAATATATAAAGTATTATTTAAAAAATCAGAAAAAAGAAATTGAAAATAATATAGAAAAACTTCCTATAAGAGAAGATGGTGGAAAAGTTTTATATCAAGGAATGATTGATAATAGTAGTATTATCTTACGAATGTGGATATCAAAAGAGTATTCAAAAAAAATACAAGAAAACTCTTTTGAAATAAAAATTAAGCCAAGATAGGAGAGATACTATGTCTGGTAAAATAATTGTACTGGAAGGAACTAGTTCTTCAGGAAAGGAAACGCAATCCAAATTATTAGAAAAAAGATTACAAGAAAAAGGAAAAAAATGTATTCGTTTTGATTTTCCTATGTATGATACTCCAACAGGGAAAATTGTAGGAGGGGATTATTTAGGAAAAAAAGGAATTGGAAGTAGTTTATTTCCAGAAGGAATCGTAAATGTAGATCCTCATGTTGTATGTCTATATTATGCAGCAGACCGTAAGTATAATTGGCCTAAGATTCAATCTTATTTAGATAAAGACTACTACGTAATATTAGATCGTTATACGACTTCGAATTTAGCACATCAAGGTAGTAAAATTGAAGATAAAGATGAAAGATTTAATATGTATCAATGGATTGATAAATTAGAATATTGGTTATTACAATTACCAAAACCAGATAAAACGATTTTTTTACATGTTCCCTATGAAGTGTCAGAAGAATTAAGAAAAAAACAGGAGTATTTAGATGAATATGAAAAATCATCAGAACATCTAAGACGTACTGAAGAAGCATATATTGAATTATCAGAATTATATAACTGGGATAGAATTGAATGTATCAAAGATCATCAATTAAGAACAGTAGAAGATATCAATAAAGAAATCATAGCTTTAGTAGAAAAAATGGATTCATAAGAATCCTTTTTTGATGTGATAATTTGTCAAATCAAGTGCAACAGTTTGTTAAATACTCATTAAATATTTCATTTGGTGTTTTATAATCTAGACATTTTCTTGGT
>CACZOQ010000061.1 GCA_902782835.1 uncultured Erysipelotrichaceae bacterium
TATTAATAATACCGTTTGACCACGCTTCATTTATGTCGTACTTCAAAATCATACCAGGAGTTCTACAAAATCCTATTATTACTCTAGAATCATTTTCATCTTTTCGATTATTAATTTGTGTGAAAGGTGATGGATTATTTCCATACTCATTCATCCTCAAGTCTTCTTTTGATAAAAAGCTATAATACAATGTTCCTGCAAATGAACCATTATTAAATATTCCATTTAATTTTATTTTAAATGAATCTATACCATCATTGCTTTCCTCGTTATTCAAATACATGTTATACATTTTTTGATAAATACTAAATACTGGATACATAGATTGCGAATATTTCATTACACCATTAATAAATAAAACTATATTAGGTGAAGCTTTAGCATTACAATACTTTGTTGGATACCATCTTTGGCAAGCAATATCTAAATACTCTTCTATTGATTTACACCAGTGAGGAATATCTATAGAATTATCTTCAATCGTTGTAGGAATTGTTTCGTTTAGAAGATCTTTCTCATTGATAAATGGAACAATAATACAAGTCCCTGTTTCATCATTTTCATATGGTTTAATATTGAACATTTTTAGAAAGTTTACAATTGTTTCATGATCTGTAATTGGTAGTAATTCATCATTTACTTTTTTTCCCCACCAAGCAATACCTGTATGATTATTTTTTTGATATTCGTATAATAATCCAGAACTGTTTTTTTCATTCTCAATAAGTCCTGTCATTAATCTTTCAAGATAATTGCCGTTTATATGATCCTTAATTCTTGTGTAATATATTACAAGTCCAACGCCTAATCTAAAGTATGTCGTTTTACCATATCCCCAAGAACCACCAGCATCATCTATTTTATTTGATTTACCTACGTTTCTTACTAAGCTTAAAAATTTTCCAATATCCTTATCATGTGATGCCTTATATTCGGAGTAACTAATATATCCTTCTAGTCCTGTAGTATTATAATCCCTAATTGAAATAAATTGTCTATTATCATGCTTTGTAAACATTAGTTTTGTACTAATTTGTGGATAATATCCAATCAATTTATTAAAATCAAAATCTCCACAATTTATCTCTTCTCTTACACTAGATACATTTTCTAAACGAGCATCAACAGAATTTTGAATAGCTTCTCTAACAAACATATCTAAAATTGGAATTTCTGATGACATTCCTTTTAATATGCTTGAACCTAAATAGGTCATTGCGCCATCTTTTAAATCATCAAAATCAAAATTCATATTAATCACCGCTTTCAATCATTATTGATACTCTCTTTACTGTATCTTTAGAAGGTTTTCCAGGAATATAAATATATAATCCTATTATATTAGCCTTCATATTAATTTTCTCTCTTGATTCAGGAATACTAGATGGTTCAGCATTACCATTTATAACATACAAGACCAATAAAGGCTTTGATAATTTTGATCTTTCCTCAAGCTTTGCCTTTTCAGTTTTTAGCATTGACAAGTTGACATCTGGCATGTCACTGATAATATCATCAGGTCTTCTTAAAACTTTTACATTAAAATATGAATCATTTTGCATAGACTTAACTTTAGAACGTGTTGCCATATTAATTGAGTATTCATTATTACTGCCAAAAGTCCATGAACCTGCTTCAGCTTTATCAAGACCACTAACAACTATATTCCACTTATTATACTTATCAATATTTTGATTAATCCAATCACAAAAAGCATCCATATTGTTAAAGAAAGAAGATTCTGCACAAAATTTAAATTGTTTCAAGAAATCATTTTCTATAATCGAAAAGTCAATATCTTCAATTATCTTGTTACTTTTCATCGTATAAGAAGTTTTAAATTCACCTAAAGAAGCTAAGAAACTTTTTGTTATTAACTCATTTTTACTTTGAATTTGTAGATCATCATCAAAGAATGTTGTTTGAGAACTAACTCCAGAATAGTCCATTTCAACTGGAACCATAGATTGTGACTTAGATTTTGAAGTTAAAATCATTTTGGTAAATGAATTAGCCGTTTTAATATATGGGCCACAATCGATTGGATTTAATCCCGCTTCATACTTTTCTAAATCTTTTCTTAAGTCATATTCTATATTTGTTATTTCTTCAAATTTCTTTTGTGAGTCTTTATCAAGCCATATTCTTGGAATAAGTTCATATCCTAATCTATATCCAAACCATCTACCCATTTGCATTAACGTATCAACTTGTCTAACTTTTCTACAAAAATAAGTAGAAGTTAATCCTTCTATAGTTAAACCTCTTGATAAAGTATCACCACCAACTATTATGAAACCAGTTGCAAAATCAATATTATCATCTTTTTCAGGATAAGATAATCTTGCATATTCATCATCCTTCATCCAAGAATTTGGTTTACAGTTATCAATTACTAAATGTAATCCTCTAGTATATATTAGTTTATTTTTATCATCAATTTTGGTGAAGCCTATATTAGATTGTAGTATTTCATCTATATAAACTTTCAATCTTGAGAAATCTGGATAATTATCATTTAATAGTTTAGGATAATCACATAATATTTTCTCAAATTGATGAGAATCTAATTTCTTTGTTTGAATATTATATACAGTTTCACATTTATTTATTAAGTTGTCTTTATTTGCATTTATCCATTTTTGGATAGCAATCGCAATGTTTTCATGACATGATGTTTTTCTATCAGTATGAATCAACATACTAACTGGTTTTATTATTTTTTCAAATCTAAAAATAGCTAAAGTATTAATAAACCAACAAACTGCATCCTGTAATGATTTTGGTATTGAACCAATGTTACCATCATTTAAATCTTTTATCTCTTCCATTTCATCATCTGATATTTCGTTAACTATGTTTAAACCTTCTAATGAAACAGCATCGTCTTCATCATCAACTCCAAATATTTCTTGTGAACCAATATACTTTTTTGACTTTGGTAGCATGTAAATAAAGTCTTTTGGATATATAGACTGAAGTTCATTTAAAAAATTACCATACGGTGTAGCTGTATATCCAATATAGTTCATAGCACCAAATTCATCATTATGTTCATCAATCAACTCCGTTATTAATGCGTTTATCTTTGAACGTTCATCTTTCGATATTTTACACGTATTCAAACTAGCTTGATCAGCTTCATCATCTATTAATAGTATTTTTGCATTTTGTAGCGCTGGCTTTCCTGCAGATAACAACCAATCTTTAAGATCTTTTAATCTTTTTGAATTTTTTAAACAAACAAGAACAACTTTTTTTCCGCTGTTTATTAATCCCTCATATTTTGACGACTTTAAATCTTGATTAAAAGCCCAGTTTACAACACCAGCTTTAGCATATTCTATATCATCTCTAAGCCTATTTGCATTTTGTACTCTAAGATTTTCAATTGTTCCAGTAAGCATAATAAAAGTATTCCATCCATAATCAGCAGCCATAGATATCAATCCTTCTATACTAGTTGTCTTACCAGATTGAACATATCCAACAACCATTCCTTTTGTAGAACCAGTTGTAGAATTTGTAGATTGAGATAAGCTATTAATAATCTTTAAAGTACCTTTTGATAAAGCATCTAGTTCTTCAAAAGAATATATATTCTTTTTACTCAACTTATCATATAAATTATACCAGGCTGATCTAGGATCTGATGGAACCTCATAATGTCCTTTTCCTGTACCACCTTTAGTAATTATAAATCCTGAATCGTTTGGAATTAGTTTTTTTCTTATTAATTCAACTAATGTTACAATGTCTGACCATTCTTGTGGGTCTGTATATCCAAGATTAACAATGTTCGGTAAAAACATCTTTGCCAAATTGTAATTTTTTAAATTTTCAAAATTTTCATCATTGGCTTGATATAAAGAATTATTTATTATAGTCTTTATTTCATCATATTTTATATCGCTATATTTTCTTATTGTTTCCATAGACAATATACCATTGTCATTCATTTTCATCACTCCTATCAGCTACTAGGCTATTTTTGCTTTTTAAAATATTGTTGTAAATTTTCATCTACACAATATATATAGCAACCCTTCATTCCTCTTGTCATTAAAGTCCTATACGTATTTTTAATTAAAGTGTCTGCTATCTTGTTAGCTACATCTGCTCCTTGTTCATTTGCTATTTTATTTATACCTTTTAGTGAGTTATCA
>CACZOQ010000062.1 GCA_902782835.1 uncultured Erysipelotrichaceae bacterium
CAAAAAAATATGTTTTACTTGATGTTGAAACCAATGGTTTATCATCATTACAAAATGATCTTTTATCAATTTCAATATATAGACCAGTTGTTATTATTAAATGCTCTAACTGATAAAATAAATGATAGAAGTGTGTATATGAAGGGTATCGATACAAGCTATCAAAGGGATATAATACTTATTCAATGAATGAGTTAGATAATGAATCATAAACGACAAATAAACGATATTTTTGTCGTTTTTTATAATATTGGTTGATTTATGATGATTGTGTGTGAAGATAAATAATTATAAATAAAAGGTAATGATGTTACCAAAATATGTATTAAATTCCCCTAAAGACACTGTCGTGAGGCAGTGGCACTTTTTTTAATAAACTTTGGGAATATTGCATAACCAAAAGAAGAACTAAAAAAACTAGAGATTATTCTCTAGTTTTATTGTCTTTATCATTAGTTATTCGTTTCGATGTTTTTATTATGGATATTAATACTATTATAGTTATAAGTGTTATTGTTAATAGAAGCATATTATTATTTGTTCTTGGATTTTGAATTTTAATTAATAAATTGTATTTAGGCATTCTTATATATTGTTTACCATTATCATTTATTATTTTATAGATGATTTAGTTTATGAAATTGGGAATCATTGTAAATAGAATATGAAATGTCGCTTCTTGTTTTACTATCGTTTATATTATATAATTTAGTTAAGGGTGATATCTTGAAGAAGTTTAAACCAAATAAGTATATTTGTTATTTATATTGTTTAGTTCCTTTGATTATTAATGCAATGATTAGTTATTCTTCCAATGAAGATATTTGGTATGTAATGAAATATGGAGAAATAATCTTAAAAAAAGGGTTTATTCACATGGATGTTTTATCTATTCATAGTGGACTGCATATTGTTATCCAACAGGGTTTTTCTAATATTATTTTTTATTTAATATATAAGTATTTAGGTAATTTTGGATTTTTTTTATTATGTGAATTATTTGTTTGTTTATATCTATTTATTATATATAAAATATGTATGTTACTTAGTAAAAATAAAGTATTACTATCTGTATTGATTGCTAGTATTACTTGTACATTACTTGAAGTATCTTTTATTACTCCTAGACCTCAAATTTTTACTTTTTTTAATTTACTTCTGGTTATTTATATTATGGAAGTTTTTTATAAGAATCCAAAAACAAGATTCATTTATTTATTACTAGTTATATCTTTCATTCAAATTAATTTACATGCTTCTTTGTGGTATTATTTGTTTTTATTTATTTTACCTTATATTACGGATTTAGTGGTTCAAAAAAATAAGAGTGTATTTAAAATACTTGGTATTGTAGTTGTAATGTTTTTAGTTGGTTTTATTAATCCTTATACATATGAGAATGTTTTTTTCCCTTTTTTATCATATGATTCTTATATTAATCAATATATTTTAGAATTGTTTCCAGTAAATATTGCTAGTACTGAACGATCAATTTTAATGATTTCTTTATTTTTTTATTTTATTTTATTTATGGAAATTATTATCTATATTTACTATAAAAAAGGAAAATTAGAACTTAGACATTTTTTATTAATCGTTGGTACTACTATATTAGCTCTTGCTAATGTAAGAAATATTCCGATTTTTATTATTGCTTCTTTACCTTTATTGTCTAATTATTTAAAGAAAATGAAATGTGATGTCAATAATGATTATGTTGATACTAAAAAGACTTGGGTATTAATGGTTATTCTTATTTTAGTAATTGCGAGTTTAAATCCTAATAGATTAGAATCTAGAGTTAAAAACGGTGGGGACTTTTTAAAAGATCATTATGATAAAGATCTGATTATTTATACGAGTTTAGATTATGGTTCATATGTTGAATATTTAGGTTTTCATTCTTTTTTTGATACAAGAGCAGAAGTATTTTTAAAAAAAGCTAATAAAAAGGAAGATATTTTTAAAGAGGCTATGAGAATAGAAACTACTTGTATTAATTATAAAGATTTTATTAATAAGTATAAATTTACACATATGATAGTTTGCAAAAATGCTTGTTTATATTATTACTTAAAAAAAGAAAATATAAAAATTATATATAAAGATAAAGAATATGTTATTTTTGAATTATAATTATTCAACCGAACCCCCTGAAGACACTGTCGTGTCTTATATCTGCTTTTTTTGATAACCTCCAGCCCAATGCTTGCATTTAATAGAAAATTAAAAGTTGAGTGTAATGATTATAGATGGTGATAAAATATTACTTGGTCCTAGATTATCTAAAAGGAGTGATACAGGTGGAATACAAGAACCGGATTGTTGGTCATTGCCTGGTGGAAAGCAAGAAATGTTTGAGACAATGTTTGAAGGTTCAAAAAGAGAAATAAAAGAAGAATTCATAATTGCACTTTTTCTAAATTATAATACTTGAATATTGGGAGGTATTTTTGTGATTCCTTATTATAGAGAAGTAGAACATCTTGAAGATTTTCCATTATATTTAAAAAATTCATATGGTTTAAATGATTTACATTATGTAGAAAATGCTAAAATACCAGATTATTTTTATAAGAAATATGAAAGATTATTTAAAGAAGCTAAATTGTTATCTTTTTTAGCAAAAATTACATCTTTTGAAAGGATTCCTGCTTTTTCGTATGAAGAATGGGATAATTTGGGTTTTTTATTGAAAAAAATTGATGATGTGCCAGCAGGCTTTTTAGAGGGTAATCAGCCTATATTATTATCGATTTTTGATTTAAAACAATTGTTAGAATATTATTCAATATTAGCAGATTCTTTTATGGGTTTTTATCCCCAATATATTGATCGTTTAGAGTTTATTATGAAAACTTCTTCTGAGGCGCAAAATGAGGTAGAACGTTATACAGAAATCAAACTTGTACCTCAGGATTATGTCAAGGTTTATTGGCCTAATTCTTGGTATATTACTCCTAGTAATTTTTTATATAATACGGGTGGAAAGAAGGGGCATAAAGATGGTAATTTTATTAATCAATTCATGAGTTTATCTTATTTTGCATCTCAAAGGTTGAAACCAGCTTTTTCTAATGGAAGTTCGGCTAATGAGAAGGCAAATGAATTTTTAGATAGGGGATATGTATCTCAAGAAGATTTTAAAAATTATTCTAATTTGGCGTATTCTTTTATTAATATTCCTACTGTTGATACAGAACGGGATCAGATTCGAATGGAGGCTTTCCGTTCTTATTATACAGAAAAAACAGAAAACGATAATACTTTTTCAATTGAAAAATATAGTGAGGAAGAAGAAGAATTTTTTCATGGAGATATTCCTGTTCCTATTAGAAGTTATCAAAAGAATATTATTACTTTAGTTGTAGGATATTTAAAAGCATATCATGATTTCTATCATGCTTTGGCTAGAATGAATATGTCTCAAAGAGAGGATATCGTTAGTGAATTATTAGAATTTTATCATTATGATATAAATGATTTCTTAGTGTCATATTGTGGTTTTAGCAAAATAGAAAGTGTACTTCCTAAAACTATTACTACTTCTCGATTAACTGTCTATAGTGATTTTTATCATTATTTAGAGAATGGTTGGAATATTCATTTAATTCCTCCTATCATATATAATCAGGATAAAGATTGTATCGAGCAAGTAAATTTAGATTCTATTATGGTAGATCGTTATTTAAAAAAACAAGAAGTTGATACTGAAGGTTTGAAAGGAAAAGTATTTGTTCATAAATTACATTATATGAAATAAATATGTTATAGTATTAATAAGAAAAGGATTTGGCGTATGACAGTTATTAAAAAAATAAAAAAGTATTCTTTAGAGGATGAATCATTTGTAAATGGGGGAACTCTTTTAGATAATCATTCTTTTTCTGTTGTTAGAAAAAAGGTTATTTGTGATGAAAGTAATTCTTCTTTTGATATGATTATTTTTGTGAATGGGAATCAAGCTATTGATGTTACAAAAGATGGTGTTCATCCATATGGACAAAGGGATTATGTGGAGAGAATTTGTCAGTATTTTCAGAGAAAAAAGAAGAATGTTATTGTTGAACATATCTTATTAGATGAAGATGCCCCACTTGCCTTAGAAGCTAGAATGATTGCTAATCATATTGATGTTTTATCTTCTAATCAGACAATTAATTCTATACAATTAATTGGACATTCTAAAGGTGGAACTATTAGTTTTAATGTTCCCAAATCTTTTAAAAAGAATTCCAGTTATCAAAAAACTTCTATTACAACAACGGCTACCCCTTTTTTAGGTTGTTTATTAGCTTCTCCTAAGTTTTTCTTAAAAAAAGTGAGGGAAGTTATTTATTCCCAATTACCAGAACCTGTTTCTAAATATACTTATGATGCTTTAGTAACGTATTATTCTAAAATGAATCGTGAATCTCATATGAATAATGATATTGCATTGGAGGGTTATTCGGCAGAGCATTATGATCCGGATTTTATAGCCGGAATGTTTGATTTGGAAAATATAGAAGCTATGAAAAAGGTTCATTATTATCAGAACTTTGTAACTGGAATAGATGATCAAACTATGCTTGATTCTCTTAATAGGAAGGATTTTACAAGTGTTGGAATGTGTTTAATGGATCGATATTTTATGGATGAAATAACGGATGGTTTTGTTGAGGTTAGGTCGCAAGAGAGTATTTCAAAACACATGGATGTAGTCATGAGACGTTTACAATCTAGAACTCATTATTTTTTATCACATGATGATGATTTAGATTGTGTTTTGGATACTATTAATGATGTGATTGATGATTATAATGAAAAAAATAAGCGGCCAAATAAGTATTAGATTTTTTTAAAGAATCCTTTTATGGATTTTTTTATTATAAAAAAAATTTCATTGATTTGTTTTATAATCTATGATATTATAGCTGCCAATGGGGGGAATGGGATATGATAACTTATGGAAAAGTCATTCGATATGGGGATGATTTTTATATTCGATATATTGGATATGATACTTTAAGATGTGTAAATGATTCTTATATGCATTTGTCACAAAGAAAAGATTGCATTGAGGAGTATGATGGCGCTCATCCTGAACGTGTAACTCTTCGAGAAGATACAATTGGATTACATTATTCTAGCCAAGAAGTGTCCTCTTTAGCAGAAGGTCAAATTGTGAGAGTTTTTAAAAGAAGATTTACATATAATGGGGGAAATGTTATTATTCCTTATGATCCAGAAGTAGTATTTTCGAATGATATTGATTATTATAAATTATTAGAGGAAGATTTAAGATATCAAAAATTCTTAAATGATGCTGCTTTTTATATGGGGGCTTCATTTCGTACAAATTTGCAACATTCTCGAGTTGTGTTTCAAAGGGAACTTGAAAAAAAGGGAACTACTAATTTTACTATTTTATCTGATGAAGAGATTGAACATGAGGTTGATGGAATGAAAGAAAGAATTGAAACTTTGGGATTATGCGATTGCCGTGGGGGTGCCAAATTTGTTTATCAGTGTCATTTAGGAAGGAATAGTCAAATCTTTAGACAACTAGATACTCCTATAATGGGTATGGCTAAGCATTATTATGAGTCAAGAGGTGTCTTGTTGAGTGAGCTACCAAAATTATTTGTATTACCAACGAATGTGAATGGAATTTTAGTATTTCCTGAAGAAGGATATGGTTTTGATACAGAGATTATTGGTGAGACAGATAAACCTAAAGTCTATGCTAAAGAAGATAATGGTTTGAAAGAATAGTTTGACTATTCTTTTTTTATTTCAATTTTTATACAAATTTACAAGATGATTAATCCCTAGCAAAGGTACAAGCTCTGTGCAATTATGTAAGTAAATACATAATTATAGACAATCATCAAATAAATGATATAATAAATTGTGAAAGGAGATGCTTATGAAAAATAATATTAAAAAAATTGGTCTTATCGTATTACTATTTGTTAGTATTTTTTTATTAACAGCTTGTGAGAAAAAAGAAAAAGTTAAAGATACTAAGAAAGATAAGGAGACGAAAGAAAAAAAGACTATCGATTCAAAACTAATTGGTACATGGAAATATGAGAGTGATGGTATTAATGCGGTTTATGTATTTGAAAAAGATGGAACTGGTAAGTATACTATTACTGTAGAAGAAAATGTATCAGAGCAAGATATGGATTATTATACAAAAGATGGTAGCTTATTTATTAACTTTAATAAAGATCCAGATACTTTTGAAATAGAGTATAAAATGGAAAATGGTAATTTAATTATCTTTGATTCATTAGGAGAAGAATTATTATTCAAGAAGCAATAGTATAGGAGAAATTATGAAAAAAATTAGTTTTATTTTAATTTGTTTTGTCGTGCTTGGTGTTTTATTATTTACTACAGCTTGTGAAAATGAAGAAATGAAAGAGACAAAGTATGATTATCTTGTTTTGGTAAATAAGTATACTCAATTGCCTGATGATTGGGAGAAAAATGTAGAATTAGTTGATGCTAAGAATGCATGGGATGAAGATATTCAAGTAGAAAAAGAGGCTTATGAACAATACAAGAAGCTTGCTAAAGCATTAAAGGAAGATGGGGTAGAAATTGTTCTAGATAGTGTTTATCGTTCTGTAAACGCTCAACAAGAATTGTGGGATGAATGGTCAGCCGATCCAGAAAAAGGAATTGATTATGTTAGACAGTATGTAGCAGTTCCTGGTTATTCTGAACATCATACAGGATTAGCAATTGATATTTGTTTAAAGAAAAAAGGCGAATTAGTTTATGAAAATGATGATATGATTGCTGATCGCGAAACATTTGCTAAAATACATGAAAAAATAGCAGATTATGGTTTTATTTTAAGATATCTTGAAGGCAGAGATGAGATCACTGGTTATGCTTATGAACCATGGCATTTAAGATATGTTGGTAGTAAGAAGATCGCTAGAGAAATTATGAATAAAGATATTACTCTTGAGGAATATTTAGATTCTATTCAAGATAAAAGAAGTCATCATTCCGCAGCTATTTATCAAATTGAAAAAACTTTACAAGACGAGTTTGAAAGTGTCGTGTATAGAGAACAAATATCTAATGTTCGCTTTAATGTTACCAAAGTTTATACAACAGAGGAAATTCAAAAAGATAAAACGATGAAGTCATTGAAATTAGGAGACCAAGATCTTGCTTTTGAAGTTACTTATCAATTACAACCAGCTGAGGGTGTGGATCCTAATGAGTTAATGATTCCAGATGGCGATTATGATGAAGAACTTGGATGGGTTAAAAACATTTCTAGACTTGGAGTTTTAAAGTACAATAAAAAAGATCATTCTTATGAATTAGATCATTTTGGAACTGGTTGGTAAACAAGTGATTAAGTCACTTGTTTTTTTTGAATTAATAGTATTGACTTCTGAATCAAAAAGGTGTAATTTAAACATAAAATTATTTAAGGAGTTAGTATGAGATATATAGAAGAATACATGAAACATTTTGAATTCTTCAATATTAGATCCTTCTTTTCTAATATTTTTTATTCATGCTTTTCTTCTTGTTTTAATTTTTGTGGAAACAATGACTTTTGGTAGTTTTTGTTTCCCTTTTTTATTCAAATGATAGATAGAAAGGAGTGTTGTATATGAATCATTTTAAAGTGGATGAATTAAAAAATGTTTTTTTTCAGTTTTTTGTTCAGAATTGTGGTCATACACAAATATCTGGTTCTTCTTTAGTTCCTAAAACAGATGATTCTGTTCTTTTTACTCCAGCCGGAATGCATCCTTTGCTGCCTTATTTAGTAGGAGACTTAAAGCATCCAAGTGGGAATCGTTTAGTAAATGTTCAAAATGTAGTGAGAACAGGAGCTATTAATCAGGTTGGAGAAGGTTCGTTTTTAACTTTTTTTGAATTATTTGGAGCCTGGATTATGGAAGACTATGATAAGGTTGAAAATTTGTCAAATGTTTTTCAATTTTTAACAGATGATCAGTTTTTAGGGGTTCCAAAAGAGAAGATATATATTACCTATTTTGGTGGAAATGATTTATTGCCAGATGACTACGATACTTTATTGACTTGGAAAAAGATAGGAATAGAATCAGATCATTTGTGTCCTACTAAGAAGAATTGGAAAGGTCCTTATTCAAAAGATTGTATATGTGGACCGAATACAAGAATTTTTTATGATACAGGACGTGCAAAATGTTCTGATGATTGTAATGTATTATGTAGTTGTGGAAAGTATGTAGAATTATGGGATGTGGTTTTTTTTGATTATATTTTTAAAAATCAAACATTAGAAAAATCGGCTCATCCTTGTATCGATATGGGGGCTGGAGTAGAGAGAATTGCATCTCTTATTCAAAATACCCCCACGATATATGATACAGATAAGCTGCATGAAATTGTTAAAGCTGTTGAATCTCAAATGACTGTTCCAGAGGATGAAAATGATTTGGAGATTCAGAAAAAATGTCGAATTGTTGCGGATCATTTACGTTGTTCTTGTTTTGTTTTAGGAGATGAAGTAGCAACCCAACCGTCCAGTAAAGGAAGAGGGTATGTTTTACGAAAAATTATGAGAAGAGCTATTCATAATGCGGATCAATTAGGAATTGATATTTCTTCCTATGATGGCATTATTAGTAAGATTATCGATCTTTATAAGGAAAGTAATCCTCAATTGGAAGAACATAAAGATTTTATTTTAGAACAACATCATTTAGAATATGATTTATATAAAACAACTTTAAAAAAGAATTTGATGAAAATAGAAAAAATTATTCATGATAGTGATTCTATCTCTAATAGAGAAATTCTCAATCTTTTTGACCGATTTGGTGTACCAATCGATATGATAAAAGGTGTAGCAATTAAAAATAAAAAATTAATAATGGAGTAAGATATGAGATTAGAAGAAATTGATTTATATGTAACAAATAATTGTAATTTAAATTGTAAATTTTGTAGTGTGAAAGCTGGTAGTTATCATGATGAAATCTCTTTAGATAGAATAAAAGAATTGATTGATGAGGCTGTAAAATATGGATTATCTGATTTACATATGACTGGTGGGGAACCTACATTAAGACAAGATTTAGAAGAAATTATAGAATATGCAGTATCAAAAAAATTAAATGTACGTTTGATTACCAATGGAACTCTTTTAACGAAAAGAAGATTGGATCGATTATGTGATCATGGTCTAAAAAGTATCATGATTAGTTTAGATGGTATGGAAGAGTATCATGATAAGGTTCGTGGTGTAAAGGGATCTTTTCAAAAGGCTTTTAAGACGATTATTTATGCTATTGAAAAAGGAATGTTTGTCCGTGTTAATAGTGTTGCTTGGAAGGATAATTGTGATGAAATTATTAAATTACTAGATTTATTCAATCAAATGAAAGTAAATGTTTATTCTATCTTTTTAGGATCTCCTTTGGGTTATGCAATTGAACAAAAAGATAATACGATTGATTCTCAAGGGTGGAGAAGTTTTTGTGAAAAAGTGAAAGATATTGTTCATAAAAAGGAATTTTTTACCAAAGTAGTTATGGAAAAGGGATATTTATATAGTGATGAAGATCCTAAAACTATTTTAGGATTAGGTGGTAGAGGAAGAGGATGTTATCAAATCACTAATTTTACAGATTTTTTATTAATTCGTAGTAATGGTGACGTTTATCCTTGTGTATTCTTTAGTAATGAAGCAGAACCAATTGGTAATATTCATAAAGAATCATTAAAGGAAATTCATGATCATTTTCAGAAAAATTCTTTATACAAAAAATTTGGAGAGTATCCGGAAAAATGTGTTTCTTGTGAAAAGGTAAAGTATTGTCATGGTGGTTGTCGTGGTTATGCTAAACTATGTAATGGGGATTGGTTTGATAAAGATCCAAGATGTACCAATTCAACGAAAGATGGGGCTATTCCTCTTTGTCCTATTGTTAAATTAAACATTAACAGTGATATGATTGGAGGATCTTCTGAACAGGTGTTGGAAAAATGATAGAAGGATTTTTAAAACAAAAAGGTAACATTGTTAAAGTAGTACAAGATGATTTTCCTAACAAAGATTCTAAAGTGTTAGTAGATGTTTATTATTGTGGGATTTGTGGAACCGATTATCAAAAGTATATTGGTATGGATACAGTTTCAGAATGGGGTCATGAAATTATTGGAAAAATTCATTCTCAAAAAGATGGGAATTTAGTTACGATTCGAACGACCTATCCTTGTGGAAAGTGTATGGATTGTAATACAGGTCATTTTGAAAAATGTCAAAACTGGAGTCGCCTGAATATGAATGGTTTTGCTAATCAGGTTTGTGTTGATGAAAAATCTATTATTGATTTGGGTGTTAAGAAAACAGATGTTGTTTTTTCTTTAGTAGAACCGTTATATGTTGCACATTCACTTATACAACATGTTCATCCGACTTGTGATGCAGTATACTCTGTCATTGGTAATGGTACGATTGGATTATTAACTGCTTTTTTACTTCGGAAAAAATATGAAGCTGAAGTACGTGTCGTTGGAAGAAGAAATCTTCCTAAACGAAAAAAGTTTATCGAAGAAATTGGTGCTTCTTATTATTCATTTGATGATTTAGAAAAAGCATTAAAAGATAGTAATAAAATTATTATTACTACTCCATATCATACAATTCCAAATATTTTAAAAGTTGTGGATTCCTATTCTTTTGTTACGTTTAATGGTATTAGTAGGGAAAATATTATTCCAATTGAAATGGATCAATGGCATTTTAAAAATATTAATATTTGGCCTTCATTTCCACATCCACAAACAGATTTTTCTGAAGAGATAAAAATAATTAAAAAAAATAAAGAATTATTAAGAAGTATTATTACTGATTTTTATAATTTAGATGATATTGAAGAAGCTTTTAAAAGATTAACTGATAAAAAACAAGATTGTATTAAAATTTTAATAAAATGTAATGAGGTGAAAAAATGAAAAAATGGGTTATAGGTTGGGGTGTTGTTTCATCCTGCAATATGAATTGTAAATTTTGCTATAGTCGTGATAAAAGAATTAAAGAAAAGGATTTAGAGCCTAAATATTGGTATCAATTTATTGATAAAAATGCGTCTTATATAGAAAGCATTAATTATGGTACAGGAGAAAATTCTCTTTCTCAAGACTGGTTTGATTTTATTGATTATATTCGTAGTCATTATCCACATATTATTCAGTCTGTTACTACCAATGGATATATTAGTGAAGTCATTCAAAAGAGCGAGAAAAATAAAGATATATTTTTAAAATCAATCGATGAGATAGACGTTTCTCTTGATTATGCAGATAGTGATCAACATAATAATTTTCGTGGGCAAAAAAATGCTTATCGTTGGGCTATGAATATGTTGGATTTTTGTCATAAAAATCATAAACGGTTGACGATTGTATCTTTAGGAAGTGATTTAGTTCTTACAAAGGAAAATATGAGTGGTATTTTCAAGATAGCAGACCAATATGATGCTATGTTACGAGTTAATATTTATAGACCAACCAATGGAATCAATGATTTTTCAAAACCATTTTTGCTATCTAAAGAACGATTAGTAAAATTTTTAAAATGGACTTTTGAAAATCATAAAATATTAGCTTTAGATGATGCCTTTCTTTCTGCTGTTGTTCTTAATAAAAAAAATAGTGATCCTTCTGGAGTGAATAGTCTTAGAATTTTACCAAATGGTGATGTTACTCCATCTACGTATTTAATTCAAGATAATTTTATTGTTGGAAATTTAAAAGATGATATTGATTTAAGAAAAATTGAAAAATTAAAAGATTCTAAATTAGAGCAAATTGTACAAAATGTTATTCCAAAAGAATGTCAAAACTGCCAATATGTCACTATGTGTGAGGGTGGTGTTATTGATCGTAGATATTTATGGAATCATAGTTTGGAATCTAAAGATCCTTATTGTTTTATTGAAGATGAAGAACTTATGAAAATGGTAAAGGATATTGTTACGAGTGGGGAAGAAATTCAGTCTGTACATGATGGATATTTACCTACTATGTTTTTTAAAAATTGAAAATAGGTGAGATTATGGAAAAATATGATGCCATGTTATTAGGTTACGCTGTTAATCAAAAATCTGGTGGATATGATGGAAAAGATTATACTTTTCTAGAAACGATTGATGCTAAATATTTATATCGTAATTGTTTTTTGGATACTTATTGTGCAGAACCTATGGCTTTTATGCAATTGGCAGCGCAAGCTGAAGCAAAAGGTTTTTCGGTAGGAGTATTTGATGGATTAATACTAGGTTATACGAAAGAAGATCTTATGAATTTATTAAAAGAGACGGATAGTAGTCTTTATGGATTTAGTATTTATGAATCTACAGAAAATGATCTATTTGATGTTATTACTTGGTTAAAAAACAGGAAACCAGAGGCAAAGGTTTATGTTGGAGGCCCTTATGCAACGATTGCTACTAAGCATATTTTGAATCGTTGCCCAGCTATTGATTATGTTATGGTAGGAGATGGGGATGAGTCATTTCCACAATTAATTGATAGTGTTAAAAATGGTCGTGATATAAAGGATGTTGTCAATCTTTGTTATCGGAATCCTCAAGGAGAAATCGTTTCTAATAGTGTTGAATGTGTTGATTTAGATACTTTGGAGCATCCAAAACGTCTTTATACGGATTTCATTCGTGATAAGGGATATTCTTTTAGTATTAGTTCAGCTCGTGGTTGTGGTTATGCAAATTGTGCTTTTTGCTATTTAAAAGAATACCAACGAGTAGGAAATCAACCTCACTTCCGTTTTAAAAGTCCTGAATATGTTGCGGATGAGATTCAAGAATTAGTTCAAGATTATGGTATTACGAAATTATCTTTTTGTGATGAGGATTTTTTTGGGGATAAGCCTGGAGTCGAAAGGGCTTTAAAATTATTTCAGATTTTGATTGATAGAGATATCCATGTTGATTTACATGTGAATGCTAGAGCTCGAACTGTTATGTGGCTTGCTAAGAATGGTTATTTAGATTTTTGCTCACAAGCTGGTGTTAAATATATGTATGTTGGCTTAGAATCTTATAATGATAAATCTTTAAAATTATTTGATAAATCGATTACTACTCAAGATATTGATACTGTAGTGGATGAATTGGCTCGTTGTAATATTCGAATTAATCCCGGATTAATTACTTTTGATCCTACTTTGACATTGGATAATGTGAAAGATAATATTGATTTGTTCCGACGAATTCATTATTATGATGCATTTATTTTTACTAGAAGATTGGTATTATATCCAAATGCTAGCCCTAAGATTCAAGCTTTATTTGAGAGAGAAAAGTATTTTGAAAATGAAAGTGTTGGTCAATTATATGATTCTATGGTTCGTTATCGAGATCAAGTTTTTCCATATTATATTCAATTAAATAGAGATATTGTTGATGATGAGATTGTAGATAAGATTCAAGGGTTACATTTTGATAGTTTTTATCAAATTTATGATGCTTTAAAAAGAGAAGATGATTCTTTTAAAAGTGTTACAGAAGGTTGTATTGAGGGAACAAAAACATATATTAAGTCAATCTTGTAATGGTTGACGTTATTCATTCGAATCATTTATAATTAAGAGGCGATAATAGAAGAAAAGGAGTTTTATATGAGATTATTTTTAAATGGCGGAGGTTGTGGTAAACAAACAGTATTGGCTTATCAAGAGATTCATAAAATCATTGATCATAGTAAACCAGTATTGTATGTTCCTCTAGCGATGGATGAGTCTGAACATCCTTATGATGATTGTTATCAATGGGTACAAGAGGAGATTTCTGTTATTCATATTCCAACTATTGAGATGGTACGATCTTTTGAAGAATTAGCAGAAAAAGACTTTCATGATTATTCAATGATATTTATTGGTGGGGGAAATACTTATAAATTATTAAAAGGAATTAAAACGACTAAGAGTTTTGAAAAGTTTCAAAAATATATTGAAGATAATGGAATTATATATGGTAGTTCTGCTGGTGCTGTTATTTTTGGAAAAGATATTAATAGTATTGAAATCATGGATCAAAATGATGTTGGTTTAAAGGATACAAGTGGTTTTAATGTATTCCAGGATACTTCTTTATTTGTTCATTATACGAATTATCGATCTAAATATACAGAAGAAGAAAATAAACATTTAACAGAACAGTATACGAATTTTATTGTTGACTATACTAAGAAACATGAAAAGGTGATAGCTTATCCAGAAGAAAATACTATTTTCTTTGATGGAGAGAAGATTCAAATGATTGGAAAATCTCCCTATTATCTTTTTGAGAATGGAGAAAAAGAAATCATAGAATAGGTAATAAAAGGAAAAAGAAGGATGGTTTTCTTTTTCTTTTTTTGGTATGATAATCGTAGTAAGATATTTCAGTTAATTGAAAGAAGTGATTTTGAATGACTTATTTTCAAATATTAAGTTGTAATGGAAATCTAGGAAATTGTTGTAATGATTCTAGTATGGTTTTAATACTGGGAATTTTTAGTCGTTTTATGAATATCTTACAAATCATTGTTCCTATCTTATTGATTATTTCAGCTTCTATAGAATTTTTTAAGTTGACGATGAATCCAGAAAAAAAGGGTGGGGTTAGTCGTATTAAAAATATGTTTGTAGCAGCTGTTATTGTTTTCTTTATCCCATTATTTGTCGATGTTATTTTAGGAATGGTTCCACAATCATTTAGTGTTTCAGCTTGCTATAATCGTGCTAAATCGACCGTTGAGTCATCTAGAACTTTTAATTTTAATTATATGGTGATTGATACAGATAAGAAATCTACTTCCTTTATGCCAGAAGCAGGTGAATATGAAAAAGGAAAAGCTAAAGAAAAAGGAAGTGGTAGTGGAGGAAATAATGGAAATATAGCTCCAGGATCTGCTCAAGGAATATTAGAAGGTGCGGAAAAAGTACATACGATGTATGAACAAAATGGATGGGCATATTATACTGATTTAAATCAATTACGGTGGGGGGATATCAATTATTCTACGAACAATCCATCTAAAATGACTTGTTGTGCAACTTTTGTAGGCTCTGCTTTTTTTATAGGGGGGGTTTTTACAGAAAGTGAAATTAATAAATTCAATTATAATTCCCAGTATGGGATATCTGATTTATGCCAAGCTCATGGTTGGACGAAAATAACTAGTTATAGCCAATTGGCTGCAGGTGATATTGTTATTATGTCTGGACCTAATGGGGGGACTGCTCCAGGACATGTTCAAATATATGCTGGAAATGGTACTTGGTATAATGCTGGTAGTACCCAAGCTATTCAAAGAGAGAATCCTTATACGAGTGATGCCAGTGCACGATTTTTATATGCTTGGCGTAAACCATAGGGAAAGAAGAGGTGAAGATTATGAATCGGTCTAAGAAAAAGTTCATTCTATTTTTGATTTTTGCTTTATTTCTGATTGTATTAATCATTATTTATGGTTTTAATCATAAAGAATTCTCTTCCTATGATTCTAAAAAGATTGATCCATCTCAGTACTTTGTTTATACTAATGAAAAAAAAGAATCTGGGCATTATTATCAATATATTCCTACGGTAAATTTAAAGGGGGAAGTAGGCGAGATTATTAACCGTGATCTTGTGGATTTTACTAATCAGTTTTCTAATGATAATGTGTGTATAACATATGAGTCAGATTTAAATGGAAAAGTATTATCTATTTTAATAAAAGTTGAGGATTATGGATATGTTGAGTCTGCTGTTGTATTATATTTCCGATCTTATCATATTCAATTAGATTCTATGGAATTATTATCTGATGATGTATTACTTCGTTATTTTGATTTAACTCGTGAAGAAGTAACTAATCGTTTAAAAAATAGTATTTATGATTACTATCATTATTTGGTTCAAGAAAAAAATCTTCATTCTTCTGAATGTGACTATTATTGCTTTTTACGAACTCGAAATCTTAATGATGGTTTAGAGGATATTTCTTATTATGTAAAAGATGGTCAATTATTGGCTTATAAACCATATACTTATTTGTCTTATTCTAAGCAAGAAAATGTTATCTATCCTTTTATAATTTCTGAATCATCGGAATAAAAAAATGATAAAAATATCATTTTTTTTTACGTAAAATTCCTTATTTATCAATTAATTTAATGTGGATATAAAATGATTCTATATTATGGATATTCCCTTTTTTAAGGGATTGTGTTATAATGTGGAAAAGGAAATGATTATATGAAAAAATATGATTTGACAAGATTTATTAAAGCTCAAGAAGAGACTTATGACTTGGCTTTGCAAGAGATAAAAAGTGGGTTTAAGAAGAGTCATTGGATGTGGTATGTTTTTCCACAATTAAGTGGTCTAGGCACTAGTAGTATTGCAAATAATTATGGAATCCAGGATTTTATGGAAGCAAAAGCTTATTTAATGAATCCTTATTTGCGAGAACATTTGATTGAAATATCACAAGCTTTGTTGGATTTAGAAATGAGTAATGTTTGTGAAATTATGGAATATCCGGATGATTTAAAATTAAAATCCAGTATGACATTATTTCATTGTGTTGAACCAGATAATGAAGTGTTCAAACATGTTTTAAATCGTTTTTATGATGGTGAATTAGATTATTTAACTTTAAGTCTTTTAGGATATTCTCATGAAGTTATGACGAATTCTTATATAAAGATTTTATAATTAAAGAAAACATTTTGTTTTCTTTTTTTTTATTTAATAGTACAATAATTAATAGAATAGAAAATATATGAATGATAAGGGTAATTGTATGAGATTAAAAGAATTTATTATATTTATAATTATTTTTACTGTTTTATATATCATTTTCTTTGTAGTTCTAGATAAAATTGCATTGAAAAAGAGTATTGAGAATGAAAAGAAAAGAATACAGTCGTATATGAATACTAGTATATATTATCCTTTTGCCAACTTTTATGGAATTCAAAGTACTATAACGAATGAATTGTTGTATACGATCTTTTTAGAGATTCAACAAATGTCTAATATGAAGATATCTACTTATAGTACGAAGTATCAAATCTCTTCTTATGAATTTATTGTAATTTTATTATATTTTGAATATTTCCATTTAATTGGTAGAAAGAGTGTTTCTTTTGAGGATGATTTTATTACACAAGCTAGTTATGCAGATCAAAATCTTATTTATAAGTATGGATCTTATTTTTTGGCAAAAAGTGATTTTCCTAAAATTCTTGCGAATATGGGTAATATAGCAATCAGTGATATTACTTATTTAAATCGTAAGTTTTTAATTCCAGGAGTTCGTGTTGTGAATTCAAATATTATATATGTTGGTGATTTAAATGAGAAAGCATAGAGTGTTATTATATTTTGTTATTGTGATTCTTTTGACTTTACTTAATTTTTACTATCGTCCAATATCTAAAAATCCTCTTATTACGGATTCGTATCGAAAAAGTGAAGCATATGTTAATGATTTATATAAGAGCGATGAGTTTTTTAAGAATCATTTATCTTCTAAAGAGAGTAAAAGGTTATATGAAAACATTTTAGCTGATATTAAAAGTGGAAAGAGTTCTTCTGATTTTCTTTGTCAGGATTGTATTTCTTATTTTCGTGAGATACATTATGCACTATTCTTAGACCATCCAGAATTAATTGCTTTTCAGAATGCTCATGCTTCTGGTAATTCTCAACATATAAAGTATGATTATTATCGATTAAGTCCTTTAAAAACCTATCTGGGTACTCGTAGGATTGCGAGAGAGATGGATATTATTCGAAGAGAGACCAAGAAAATGTCTGATAAAGAAAAGATAATCTATGTGTATGATTATGTTGCGAAACATAATTATGATTATGTTTTTATGTATTCTAATTCTAATCAATCAGCTTATAGTTTCTTTACAAAAGGCTCTTCTGTTTGTGCTGGATTTGCAAAGGCTTCACAAATTATTTTTCAAAATATTGGTATTTCTTCTTATTTGGTTTTGAGTGAGGAACATATGTGGAATTATGTTCAATATGAAGGAAAGTATTATGTTTTTGATGCTACTATGGGAACTAGCTCATTGTATAAAAGTGAACATTTTTATGATGGATTAGGTCAGACTACGATTGGTGAAGTAACAGGTTTATATGCTAAATATTATCCAAAAATAGATGAGACCCCTTTAAAGGATATATTTGGGTTATAAGGATATCATGATGATGAGCATTTAGGATTCAAACATGGTACGATAGACATTCCGAGTGTCTTAGGAAGGTATTTTCCCAATTCTATTTGGAATTTAGAGTCAGGGATAGAATAAAGTGATTAGGTTATCTAAAAAAACAGATTACGTTTTTGAAGTGAACCCCATTTAGGGCACTTTAATAAAAAAGACTTTTAAAGTAAAATAACATCTCAAGAAAGTGAGGTGTTATTTTTATG
>CACZOQ010000063.1 GCA_902782835.1 uncultured Erysipelotrichaceae bacterium
GAATTAAAAGCAGAAATTGAGGAAAATGAATAATAAAAAATAACCCTTATGGAGAATTATCTTTGAGGGTTATTTTTAAAGCCTATATTTTTCGTTTTAAGCGACTTTTTTAGTTGTTTTGATAAATGGGTTAGTTGGCTAATAAAAAGTCGCTTAAATGGAAAATCAGTTTTTTCTGCATCATTCTTTTATTTATCTTTATAGATATGATTTTATAGGATATTAATCTTTGTAGAAAAGTGAGAATAAAAATGCTAAAAGCCTTCATTTTTCAAGGATTATTGCAATTATTATTAAATCAATATGTGGTGAAAACAGACCTTATATGTGGTGAAAACAGACCTTGTATTGTGGGTAAAACAGACCTTTATGTGGTGAAATGAGATTGAATAAAACCACATATTATAATATACTGTCAAATGGAGGAAAAAAGTATGAAAGATGACAAAATAAGAATATATGAGGAATCACAGCAGATAGTACGAAAGTCAAACGATTTAATAAGAAAAACAAGATATAATCTAACCGCAACAGAGATGAAAATAGTTATCTATTTAATTTCAAAGATAGTTGCGACAGATACAGAAATAAGAAAAGTAAATATAAATATAAAAGACTTCTGCGCCCTAATCAACGTACAAACGAATGGAAGAGAATATGAAGCAATAAAGCAGTCTGTAAGAACTTTGAGAGATAAATCATATTGGCTGACAATGCCTGATGGTGATGAACTATTGTTTTCGTGGATTGATTTTTCATATATACAGAAAAAGAATGGAAATATAGAAATAACGTTAAGTAAAAGTTTAGAACCATTTTTATTACAATTACGTGGCAATTATACGTCATATCCTTTTAGAGAGATTTTATCATTATCCGGAAAACACTCAATAAGGTTGTATGAATATCTACGTTCATTCCTCTATAAGGGTTATGTACGTATTTCAATAACCGAATTAAAAAAGATACTCAACATTGAAACAAAATATAAAGATTGGAGAGATTTAAAGAAAACAGTTATAGACCCTTCGCTTCGTGAGATTAGAAAGAAAACATTTTTAGATGTAAATTATGATGTAATAAAAAAAGGTAAAAAGATAGAAGAAATAGAGTTTAGTGTAAATGAAGCAATGGGTTATCAAACATCGTGGTTAGATGAGGATTAAAATGGAAAAACTAAACTTATATTTAAATGATAGTCAGTATGAGAAACTTTGTATTTTAGCAGAAGAAAATAACTGCGAGCCGGAAGAATATGCAAATGAAAGTTATTATGATTTATTACTCTCACAATGGTTAAAAAGACAAAATAAAGAGATAGATAAAATAATTAATAACCCTAACACAGATTGGGAAGAATAAAGGAGTGATGAAAATGGGTGAAATGATAACCGGAATGAGTGGTATTTTATTATTAATAATTATCTTTTTAGTTTCATATCTCTATAAACTAATTAAATCAAATAATGAAAAGAAGATACTATCAAATTATTTTCATAATGATAGAAGTTTTAATATGGGATATTCTCATACAGAAAGTTTAATAAGAAATAATTTAGATAAAGACTATTATATTAAGAGAGAAGAGGAAAAACATTTTAAACAAGTTTATGAAAGAATTATATTATTCACGATAAATCTATATTTATATCCAGACCATAAAATAGAAAAGAAATATATGAAGTCAGAAGAATTATATATTATGTATTATATATATAATTACTTTGCTGATATTGTTGATAATAAGCGCGATTATGAATTGAAGTATTATATGAAACAAGATGAATATGGTGGAATAATATACGAGTTTAATGATGTTGGTAAAGTTGCAATGAAAATATATTTAGCATCAGCAATCTATTTAAATAAGCAGGGAATAATCGCGGATTATCATATTGATAATATAAAAGGTTTCATAAAAGACGGGAAAATAGTTTATACATACGTGCGGTATTAATTTATGAATAAAGAGTATTTAACAATAAAAGAATACGCAGAAATTAAAGGGGTAAGCGTTCAATCAGTATATAAGAGCTTGAATGGCACTCTTAAACCTTTTCTTTCAACCGTTGAAGGGCGCAAAGTGTTGAGCCGTGAGGCTTTGGGAGAAAACTTTAAACCCTTTAAACCTTTAAACTCTTTCAAC
>CACZOQ010000064.1 GCA_902782835.1 uncultured Erysipelotrichaceae bacterium
AAGGAGGCTGAAAAAGCAGCCAAAGAAGCAGAAAGAGCACAAAAAGAAGCTGCCCGTGAAGCAGAAAAGAAAAAGAAAGAAGCAGAACGTGCAAAAAAGAATTCAATTGAATATAAATTAGGAAAGAAAGTTGCAAATAAAGCAACAGATAAGCTTATCAATAAAGGATTAAATACTTTAATGAAGCATTTCTTTAAATAAAAAAAGTGACTAGTAATAAACTAGTCCTTTCTTTTGACATTATTTACAAAAAATATGACTACAATTATTACAAATAAAATATAAATATGTAATAATAAAGTAGGTGAGGATAATGAAAAAAAAGACAAATAATGAAGAGTTATTAAAAAAATACTTAGAAGATCAATATGAAAATATTAAAAAACAAAAATTTTCCGCCTTAGCAGCTATTTTTACAGTACCATATCTTTTATATAAAAAGCTTTGGATAGAAGCAATCATATATTTTATAATGAGTTATCTTATATTTATATGCATGTATAGCATGATTTCTAATTCGTTTGTGACGCTATTGCCCGTTTTAATCTTAAAAATTGGCATGGGATTTCTAACAAATTATCTATATCTATGTAAAATGTCAAGAATGATTAAAAAAATAGAATCAAGTGTTTCTTCTGAAAAACAAAAAGAATTCGAAAAAAAGCAAAAAAACAGTCTTCATATTTTTTCTATAACCTGTCTAGTTTATATTTTTGTTTTTGTATATTCTTTGGGAATTTTAAGTGATGTGTTAAAAAGAATAGATGAGACAAAAGGTTCAGCAGTTAGAAATGTAAACTATGTAAAAATGCTTCCAAAAGCTCATGATGTAGGCAAATATATGAGTGTACAGTGTCAAGGCAAAATAAAGGGAACCGAAGTTAAACCAGGAGAAGAAATAGAGTGCATTATTAGAATTGATAACAGTTTTGTTAATAACTATGATAGAAAACTTGATCGTGAAGGATACTTAGAGTACTTATATCTAACATACAAAGATACAGATTATTTATCAGTTCATTCAGCAAGAATGGCAAATATAGTAGGTTTAGAAAAAAAAGATTACTATGAATTAACAATAGGAAATAATAAAATTCTAATTGATAATAAAGATATTAGAGCATGGAATGAATTAGATCGTAATTATATTGATAAGAACCATTTTTATAAAAATAATCGTCCATGTATAGAGGATACCGGTTATTACAACAAAAAAGTGTGTGAAGATTCCCTTGAAGACTTAATATTATATGTAACTTTAAAAGCACATCAAAAGATTGAAAAGGGCTATAATGTTGATAATTTTGAAAGCTTATATACTTATTCGTGCAAATACAGTAAAAATAGTACCAAATGTCATAATGATAAAACCACAAAACTACAAGAAAAAATAATGTTTGAAGAAAGTACAGACGATACTACAAAAGAACAAGACAATAAAGAAAACAAAAATCAAACAAAAACTATAGATACCAGTAATTATACAAGCGATTTTTCAGAACAACTAACACATTTTATCCAAATAAACTTGAACTCAAATGACAATAATATATTTGAAAAAGCAAGTGAAAGAATGTATTACATAAATTTAATGTTTCCAAAAAAAATAACAAACGATGAGCCAATACAACCAAGTGTTGCTTACGTAGATTATGAGGATTTTATAGCAAAGTATAAAGAAATATTTGGAGATAATTATAACCCCGATAAAGATATAGAAGAAACAGGAGCGGCAAAATTATGCCTTAACCATCCAAGCATAGCCAATCAAAATAAAGTATGCTTTCAAATAAATGGTGGTACAACGGGACCTATAGATATCAAAAAAGAGAATCAATATGAAATAGACAATCAAATTATAGTAGAAGCAAAGTATACTACATATAACAATAATAAGAAAATTACAGGTAAAATAACAATTACATATACCAAAAATGGTGATAATAAATATTTAAAAAGTTTAGTAATTAAAAATGACTAAGAATCTTATAATAGAGATTCTTTTTCATTTATGATATAATCTAGAAAGGTGATAAGAATGTGGATAGTATGTACACTTTTAACATTTATATT
>CACZOQ010000065.1 GCA_902782835.1 uncultured Erysipelotrichaceae bacterium
AAAAAAATCAATAATAATTATGAGGATAAGCTAACTATTTCAGCTATATGTCAAAGAAGACAACAATTACGTTCAATTTTATTTAAAGATGAAAATGATAAGCTTATACATAATGTTTACAAGCAATTAGAACATTTACATAAATATAATGGTATAACATTATTGGCAGCAGATACTTCAATTATAACGTTATCTAATCACACCATTACTAAAGAAAAATTCGGTACTAAAAGTAAAATGGATGGAAATATCATACCAAGAGCTAGAATATCCTGTATAACCGATACTTTAACAAATATTGTTCTAAGTTCAGAAATAACAGTAACCCAAAGTAGTGAACCTAAACTAGCAGTAAATCAAATAGATAACTTAGAAAACATAATTGACTTATCCAATACTATCATTATGGGTGATAGAGGTTATGATTCCATTGAAATGATATTAAACATCATTAACCATAATTCTTTCTTTATAATACGATTAAAAGAGTCCACATTCAAAAAAGAACGAAAGAATCTCACAGGAAAAGATGAAAACATACATATTAATATGAATAATAGTAGGTTAAGAAATGTTGATAATCAAGAAGTAAAAGAAAAGTTCTTAAAAGAAGGATTATTAACACTTAGAATAATAAAAATTCCATTAAATGTAAATAAAAATGGAAATCAAGAAATAGAATACTTAGTAACAAATTTACCCAAAGAAATAGCACCATACGAAGATTTTAAAGAATTATATAATCAAAGATGGGGTGTTGAAACAGAATTCGATAGATTAAAAAACATTCACCAAATCGAAAACTTCTCTGGAAGAAAAGAAATATGCATAGAACAAGACTTTTATGCAAAAATATTAACATATAACTTGACCATGACCCTAAAACAAGACGCTGAAAGACACATGACACACAAAATATCCAAAGACAAAAAAAGACGTTATCAAATCAATACATCAAGTGCATTAAGCCTATTTAAATTCCTATTCATAGATTTATTAAGAGAACCAAAACATATAAAAGAAACAATATTAGAGGATTTAATAATCGAAATGGCAGAAGATTATTCCTCATCATTAATAGATCCACCAACCACAGAAAGAATAATACAAGACATATCAAACAAATTTCCAGGAAACATCAAACGAGCATAAAAAAAACATCAACTTAATAGCATTGATCATAATAAACAACAACATTTTTCTTAATTGAGGAGTATATATAATTATATATAAGAATCATCGTGGAGATTTTTATGAATAAAAATAGAATTGAATGGATAGACCTGGTTCGAGCAATAGCCATACTAACAGTATTATATATTCATTCTGTTGATGGAATATACATAATATTATCAGATGCAACAATACAATTAACATTTCTATCCAGAATATTTCAATATTTCTCACTATTCTTTGGACGTATCGGTGTACCCTTCTTCTTGATGATAACAGGATACCTATTATTGGATAGAACATATACCAATGAAAAGGTAAAAAAATTTTGGAGCAAAAACTGTAAAACACTAATAGCCGTCACATTATTCTGGATTGTAATCTATGCAATATCAATAATGGTAATAGAAGGAAACAATTCACAGGTAAATCCTGTAGAGGCAGGAAACTTGTTCTTTAGTCATATGTGGTATATGCCAATGATTATTGGAATGTACTTATCATTACCATTTGTTTCAGAAGCAATCAAAAGATTTGATGACAAAATAATATTGCAAGCTACCCTAATATTCTCGGTACTTGCATTTATAGTTCCATTTATTTCACTGTTATGTGACATGCAAGGATTTGGAGTAATCAACATACAATATAGTCTGGGATTCAGTGGAGGAATATATGGAGTTTATATTATACTGGGATATCTGGTAAAAAAAGAAATGTTCAGAAGCATATCCTCAAAAATTTGGTCAGTCATAGCTATAGTATCTCTTTTAGTGTGCGTATTCTTCCAATACTATGCATTCATTAAGGGATATAACTTCTTCTTATGGTATGACTTCCCATTTATACTTACAGGATCCTTTGCACTATTTGAATTGGTTTCAAGAATGGATAAAGTAATGTTCTATAATCAGGTTAAAGTATTATCAAAATATTCATTTGCAGTATTTTTAATACACAACCTTTTCAGATTGCCTTTACTTCCATTAATGGTTTTATTACCATTTTCAGAACCAGTACAGGCACTGATACTATGGGTACTGTTAATAATACTAAGCTATATTGCCGCAGCAATAATCTATAGAATACCAAAAATTGGAAAATTTGTCTTATATATGAGGTAAACTCTTTGAGTAAAGTTACCTTATACTAACTATTTTTTTGATAAAAAAAAGAAGGGAGAAGAAGTCCTGTAAAACTTTACAACGTTTTTTGTCCTCTTGTTATCGCGGTTATTCCTGTTTTTGCCGTTTCTTTTATACCATATGGTCTGATTAATTTTATTAGTGCGTTTATTTTTTGTGGATCTCCGGTAATTTCTATTGTGATTGTTTTTTGTGTCACGTCTATTATGTGTCCCCGGAATATGTTGACATATTGTATTATTTCGCTTTTTGATGTTTCTGTTGGTGCATGTACTTTGATTAATGCCAGTTGTCTTCTGATTGCCGTTTCCGGTTTTAATTCTCTTACTTTTAGTACTTCTATTAGTTTATTGGTTTGTTTGATGATTTGTTCGAGTGTTTGTTTGTCTCCGTAGGTGGTGATTGT